>JBFELU010000044.1:0-21144 GCA_041551965.1 Acidimicrobiia bacterium | reverse complement strand
GACGGCGGCCGCAGTGGCGCGCATAGACTCCCCCGGGTGCTGAGCCATCTCATGCTCGATGTGGCACGTCGCGCCGCCCGAACGGCCGCCGATGTGTGCGAGCGAGCCTTGCTGCGCCCGGCGCCCGAAGCGATGTCGAAGGGCACCCTCGGACCGGTCACCCTTGCCGACTACGGGTCCCAGGTGGTGATCCTGCGGGAGGTCGCCGCGACGTTCCCCGACCACCGGATCGTGGCCGAGGAGGGGGCGGAACATCTCGCTGCCCACACGGATCGGGCGGGGGCCGAACTGCTGGTGGACATCGTCGGGGCCTCGCTGGGTTCCGCGGTCGAGTTCGATGAGGTGCTCGCCTGGATCGACCACGGCGGAGGCGATGGGGACGTCACCTGGGCCGTGGACCCCATCGACGGCACCAAGGGGTTCCTGCGGGGTGACCAGTTTGCGGTTGCGATCGGGATCCTGGTCGACGACGTTCCGGTGGCGGGGGTACTGGCCTGTCCCCGCTTCGCCGTCGGCGGTGCCGCCGGGGTGCTCCTGGTCGGTGACCCCGAGGGCGGGACCACGGTCGAGCCTCTCCACGGCGGTCCGGCGGAACGGGCCGCGGTGAGCGAGTTCGGCGAGCCGGCGGAGGTACGGGTCCTGGGGAGCGTGGAGGCCGCTCACGGGGACCCGGCGCTGGTCCGGGAGGTCATCGTCCGGGGTGGGCTGGGCGGAGGCATGGTTCGCCTCGACAGTCAGGTGAAGTATGGAGCAGTCGCCGTGGGGGGCGCCGAGGTCTATCTCCGGCCCCGGTCCCGGCCCGACTACCGGGAGAGCATCTGGGATCACGCCGCCGGGGTGGCCGTCGTCGAGCACGCCGGGGGCCGGGTGACCGATCTCGACGGGCTCCCCCTCGACTTCTCCCGGGGCCGGCGGCTGGAGGGCAATCGGGGCGTGGTGGCGACCAACGGCCGGGTCCACGATCACGTGCTGGACGTGATCCGCCGACTCCCGGACGCCTGAACTTCGACGCGCCTACGCTGCTCCTCATGGACGACCCGGTCGCCGCGGCTCGACGCCATCGGCAGGAGCACGGTGCGGCCATCCTGCGTGAATTCGCCGAACTGCTGGCATTGCCCAACGTCGCCGGTGACCCCGGCCTCGATCGGAACGCCATCTGGATCCGGGATGCGCTCCGGCGGCGGGGAGCACGAGCCGCCGTCACCCAGATACCCGGAGCGGCTCCGGTCGTCTTCGGCCGGATCGACGGTACCCCGGCCGGCAGGACGATTGGGGTGTATGCGCACTTCGATGGTCAACCGGTCGCCCCCGATCGATGGACGTCACCGCCGTTCGATCCGACGCTGCGGACCGGGAAGGTGGAGGACGGGGCCGAGGTCGTCGCTCCGCCGTGGGATCGGCTCGATCCGGAGTGGCGCCTCTACGCCCGTTCATCGGCCGACGATCGGGCGCCGATCATGGCGCTGTTGGCGGCGCTCGACACCGGGCGGAGTCCCCGCAACACGATCGTGTTCCTCTTCGAAGGCGAGGAGGAGTCGGGCTCACCCCATCTTCCGGAGTACCTGGCGCTGCTCGAGGATAGGTTGCGGGCCGAGGTGTGGCTCATCTGCGACGGCCCGGTGCATCAGACCGGCCGAGCGCAGGTGGTGTTCGGCGTACGCGGGATCGCCGACGTGGAGATCGAGGTGTACGGACCGCCGGCGGACCTCCACAGCGGCCACTACGGCAACTGGGCCCCAAACCCCGTGGCGCTGCTGGCCGAGCTCGTCGGCTCGATGCGCGACGAGCACGGGAGGCCCACGGTGGCCGGGTTGGAGGGTCCCGATCCCGACGAGGCGGCGCTGGCTGCGGCGGCGGCCGTTCCCGGGCCGGGCGATCTGGGGTACCCGGAACCGGACGGCCCCCCGCTCGCCGAACGGCACCTGTGGCCTCTCCTCAACCTGCGCGGCATCAGGGCCGGGGACGTGGGTGAGGCGAGCCGGAACGTGGTGCCGGCGTCGGCGGTGGCGTCGATCGATCTCCGTCTCGTCGCCGGGCAGGACCCGGAAGAGGCGATCGAAGCGGTGCGTCGCCACGTCGCCGCTCGAGGGTTCACCCTCGTCGACGACCAACCGGATCGTGAGACGCGGCGGGCCCACCGCCGACTGGCCCGCGTCGAAGGTGTTGCCGGGTACCCGGGAGTCCGCACCGATCCCGGGCTCCCCGCGGCGCAGTGGGTGTGCCGGGTCGTGACGTCGGCCGCGCCGGAGCCGCCCCTTGTGGTGCCGTCGTTCGGCGGTTCGGTGCCGTTGCATCACGTCGCCGCGCTCGGGGCGCCCCTGGTGATCGTGCCGATCGCCAATCACGACAACAACCAGCACGGCCCGGACGAGAACCTGCGGATCGGCAATCTCTGGTACGGCGTCGATCTGATGGCGGCGCTGCTGGGGTGAGTCGCCCGTCGGTGGACGAGCGTACGCTGGGTCGGAGATCGACCGGGAGGCCTCATGACCCACGAGGTGTTCAACCAGCCGCCCCCGCTCGAGGGGCACAACACTTTCACCCTCGACGTCGCGCTCGCTGAGGCTCTGGCCCGTGAGGGCGCCGGTTCCACCCGGTCCGAGCTCGAGGAACTGGGGTCGTTGGCCGGAACCCCGGAGGCAATCGAGTGGGGGAGGCTCGCCAACGAGAACCCACCGGTCCTCCACACGCACGATCGATCTGGGCACCGGATCGACCGGGTCGAATACCACCCGGCCTATCACCGGCTCATGGCCACGGCGGTCGGCCACGGCCTGCACGCCACGCCGTGGCATGAGGTGCGTCCCGGGGGCCACGTCGCCCGCGCCGCCAGGATGGTCACCTGGAGTCCGGTGGATGCCGGTCACACCTGCCCGATCTCGATGACGTATGCGGTCGTGGCGACGTTGCGTCACTCACCCGAGCTCGCAGCCCAGTGGGAGCCCCGGCTGGCCTCGCGAACTTACGACCCGGCGTACGCCCCCGCCGGACGGAAGAAGGGCCTCACCGCCGGGATGGCCATGACCGAGAAGCAGGGGGGGTCGGATGTACGGGCGAACACGACGACGGCCGAACCCGCGGGTGACGGCTCGTTCCGCCTCTCCGGACACAAGTGGTTCGTGTCGGCTCCCATGTCGGACATCTTTCTGACGCTGGCGGTTGCCCCGGGGGGGCTCACCTGCTTCATGCTGCCCCGCTGGCTGCCCGACGAAACCCGCAACGACTTCGCCATTCAGCGTCTGAAGGACAAGATGGGCGATCGCTCCAACGCCTCGAGCGAGGTGGAGTTCGACGGCGCCATCGCCTGGATGGTGGGCGAGGAGGGGGATGGTGTCCGCACGATCATCGAGATGGTCAACCGGACTCGGCTGGACTGCGCCCTGGGGGCGGCCGCCGGGATGCGCCACGGCCTCATTCAGGCGATGTACCACTGTCGCCATCGAGAGGCTTTCGGCAAACTTCTCACCGAGCAGCCGGTCATGGCCCGGGTCCTGGCCGACCTGGCCATCGAGTCGGAAGCGGCGACGGCGGCCTCGATGCGGCTGGCCGGTGCCTACGACCGGAACGAACAGTTCGCCCGCATCGCCACGCCGGTGATCAAGTACTGGGTCTGCAAGCGCAACCCGGGGCACGCCGCCGAGGCGCTGGAGTGTCTCGGCGGTGCGGGCTACGTGGAGGAGTCGCCCCTACCGAGGATCTTCAGGCAGAGCCCGCTCAACGGCGTGTGGGAGGGGTCGGGCAACGTGATCTGCCTCGATGTGCTCCGGGCCATGGAGCGCAGCTCCGAGTCGATCGAGGCGTTTCGGGAGCCGCTGGCGGCGGCCGCGGGCACGTACCGGGCCTACGACGAGGCCTTGCGCACGCTCGATGAGGACCTGGCCGGCGGGGTCGACCCCTGGGACGCTCGCCGAGTGGTCGAGCGCATGGCCGTCCTCCTGCAAGCGGCACTCCTCATCCTCGATGCGCCGGGCTTCGTTGCCGACGCGTTCGTGGCCGGCCGTATCGGCGATCCCGGGGTGGCCTACGGAGCGCTTCCCGACGGGGTCGACGTCGACGCCATCCTGGAACGGGCGCTTCCCGCCTAGACCCGGAAGGATTCGTACCGGTGGGCCTTCTCCACCGGGATGCGGGTCTTGAGGCGCACGCCATCTTCGTCGTGCACCTCGGCGAGGACTTCGCCGTCCGCGTGAGCGGCGGCGACGAGGTCGCCCCGGTCGTAGGGGATGAACAGCTCGAGGTCGACGAGATCGGGGCTGAGGCGATCCTCGAGCACGGCCGCCAGTGAGGCGAGACCCTCACCCGTCGCCGCCGAGATCGTGATCGCATCGGGGTAGAGGGCGGCGAGCCGCCCGAGCGTCACCTCAGGAGAAATGTCGGCCTTGTTGAGCACCATGACCTCGGGGAGTTCGGCGGCACCGATCTCTGCCAGCGTCTCCCGGACGGCCCCGATCTGGTCTTCGGCGGTTGGCGCCGCGGCGTCGACGACGTGCAAGAGCAGGTCGGTCTCCACGGCCTCCTCCAGGGTCGACCGGAACGCTTCGACGAGCTGGTGGGGGAGGTCCCGCACGAACCCCACCGTGTCGGAGAGCAGGATCGCTCGCCCCGAGGGCAACTCGAAGCGGCGCGTGGTGGCGTCGAGGGTCGAGAAGAGCTGGTCTTCGACGAGGACGTCGGCGCCGGTGAGCCGGTTGAGGAGGCTCGACTTGCCGGCGTTGGTGTAGCCCACCAGGGCGATCGTCGGCATGCCCGACCGGCGCCTCGCCTTGCGGCGGGTCTCTCGGGAAGTACTCATGCCCGTGATCTGACGCTCCAAGGTTGCGATGCGGCCGAGCACCCGTCGGCGATCGGTCTCCAGCTGGGTCTCGCCGGGTCCCCTCGTGCCGATACCGCCGCCCAGACGGCTCAGCTCGGTGCCGCGGCCCCGCAACCGTGGGAGCCGGTATCGGAGCAAGGCCAGCTCCACCTGGGCCATGCCCTCTCGGCTGTGCGCGTGGAGAGCGAAGATGTCGAGGATCAGGGCGATCCGGTCGACGACGTCACATCCGAAGATCGTCTGCAGGTTGCGCTGCTGGACCGGAGTGAGTTCGCCGTCGACGACGAGGAGATCGATGTCGAGTTGGCGCCCTTCGGCGGAGAGCTCATCCGCCTTCCCCTTCCCGATGAAGGTGGCCGGATCGGGCCGAGAGCGCTGCTGCACGAACCGCCCCACGGTGTCCGATCCGGCGGTGTCGGTGAGCTGTTCGAGCTCGTCGAGGGCGCGCTCGGCTTCGATCACCGTCCGAGCTCCATGAGCGAGCGAGACGAGCATCGCACGCTGCCTCTGTATGTCGAGGTCGGTGACGGTGGCGGTGAGTCGGCGCCGGCCGCGCCCCTGGGTATCGGTCACCCGGGCATCCAACCACACCGGGCGGGGTGTGGCGACAGCCGGGGCCCCGTTTGAGAGTCGCGACCCGGATTGGCGAGGAACTGAATGAGACGGATCGAGCCGTCGCCGCCCGGACCCGGGCCCGAGAAACGAGGAGCGAGACGCGAGCCGATCTGCAATTCGAGAAGCGCGGTCTGGCGTGGTCCGGTCATCGGCAACTGCGCGGCGCAGGAGTCACATCAGCGGTGCCGCGGGACCCCTGCGGGACTTCACTGCGATGCGTTTCGGGATCAAGGTCTTGGGATGACATAGCGCGGGCTGATCGACCATCGAGGCCACGGGTTGCCACTGACTCCTGGTTCGAATCCTCGCGACCTCTATGTGGTGGGGCGAGGATCACCGCCCTCGTCGACGATGGGGAGGCCTGCACCGACCCAGCCGAAGAATCCGTCTTCCAGTGTGGCCACGTTGCGATATCCGAGTTCCTGCAGCACCGCCGCGGAGAAGGCGCCGTTCCCACCGCCGTCGCAGAATGTGACCACGCGTCTGTCGAAGTCGCCGAAGACGTCCCCCGGCCGGAAGTAAGGACTTTCCGGATCGGCCCACCACTCCAGCACCTGCCGAGGTACGGGATGTGACCCGGCAATGGTCCCCCTCCGTTGGATCTCAACGGGCAAGCGAGTATCGAGGACCAGGACCTCCCCGGCGGCGAGCTCCTCGGCGAGATCGTTGGGCGACACCAACTCGACGCGTTCGTTCGCCTCGGCCCACATCTGGAGAACCGTCTTTCGTGGCACGGCCCCTCCTCGCTCAGCGAGTACAGCACCACCCTACGTGGATGGTCCCGACCAAGAGCCGCCGCTCCAGTCACATACCTGCGCGCCGGCCGAGGACCCGGGTGGTTTCAGAGTCTCTCGGGACCCCGGTCACGAGTGCACACAGACCGTCGTGCCGTTCATGGTCACCGCCGGCGACCAGCCCTACTCATGAGATCGCCGCAACGGCCGGTCAATCGAGGAGTCGGATGAAGGCGTAGACGCCTTCGAAGACCCCGAAGGCAGGCCAGATCCCCCACACGATCACCCAATAGGTGAACGTGTTCTCGCGGAAGCCCAAGTCGCGATCCCAGATGAAGATCCAGATCGCCGTATACCAGAACGGAACCGATGCCATCAGCGCCAGGAGGAAACCCCACCGTTCGCCGAGCATCATTCCGGTGCTGCCGGCTATCTGCAGCGGGGCCCAGAAGAAGGGGTCCGCCCACGCGGATCCCTGGTTGAAGGCGAAGTAGGCCCTCGGATCGGTGGCATCTGGGGAGCCGCCGTAGACGTTGTCGATCGTCCACCGGGCCCGTGGTCGCATCGCGGCAATCAGTTGCAGTCCTCCCAGCAGAGTCATCAGCAGGATGCCTGTGATGGCGACGATCCAAGTCAGCGGGGTGACATCCATGAGCCCTCCTCCCTATGGGACCAGCATCTGGGAGTTGGCGACGAAGAGGGTGAGCACACCGGTTCCCAAGTTGGCGACTGCCCACACTGTTCGCATTGGGTTCCTGGTCGTCGAGTAGCCGTCTCCCGATCGTCTGTGGTTGGCGGTCCAGAACCAGAACTGCAGTGCGTGGTAGGTGAGGATCGCTCCGGGGAGCCATGCCCATGCGTACGCCCACGATGCGTCGATGATCAGGCCAACCCCAGCTACGCCGTAGGTCCAGGCGATGAGCGAGTCAGCCACGGCGATCGCCTGTTCGTAGTTCCTGTGCTCGGGCCGCATCCCCTTCTCCTGAAGGCCGAGCTTCGTGCCGAGATCCCAATCGACCACCGACACGAGTTGGGCGACGAAGTGGATGCCAAAGCCGACGAATAGCACCAGCACCCCCGCCACAACGTTGGCGTATGGGAAGACTTGGTCCACTGCTGGATGCTCCTCTCGTCGTGTGTGCGTCCAGGGGCAGGGCCGAGACGCGGTTGGCGACCCATCTCTGCCAGCCGCTTGATCTCCCGCAGCATCTTGCGGCTCATCACGAAAGTAATCGCTTCGATGGGGAAGCGCCCGAAGGCGAGCCTGACAGCCGACCCGCCGCAGCAATCACCCCCAGTTCTCGTCCACAGCGATGTCGGCCGGGGAACCGAAGAGAATCAGCGTGTGCGGCGGGTCCACGATCGCGATCCGTAGAGACGGTGCCGTCGGGTGCAGGTGGATCTCATCCCCGACCCGCAGACAAAGGGACCTTCGGGACCCTGTCAGGAGTTTGCCGCCCTGACAGTTCCGATTCGGTTCACACTGTCGACAGAGCCACGCACCGCTGAGGCGGTCCATACAATCCGGCCATGTCCTGCCCCTCCTGTTCGGCCATCACCCGTCCCGAAGACCGGTTCTGCACCAGCTGTGGGGCTGGCCTCGAGCAGCGCTGTCACACCTGTGGCACGGTTCTCCCAACCGAGGCCCGGTTCTGCCCATCGTGCGGATCGTCGCTGGCGCCGGAGCCGCCGGAGGGAGGCATCGAGCCCTCGGGTGCGGAGCGGAAGGTGGTCTCGGTGCTGTTTGCCGACCTGGTCGGCTTCACCGCCTCGAGCGACGGCGCCGACCCCGAGGACGTGGGCCGCCGCCTCCAGCCGTATCACACTGCGCTGCGACGAGAAGTGGAAGCCTTTGGGGGCCGGATAGAGAAGCTGATGGGTGACGGCGTCCTGGCCGTGTTCGGCGCACCGGTGGTCCATGAGGACGACGCAGAGCGGGCGGTGCGATCCGGCCTCAGGATCCAAGAGCGCGTGGAGGGGTTGGCAGGGTCCACCGGGTTGCGGGCCCGCGTGGCGATCGGTACCGGCGAGGCGGTGGTGCTGGTCGGGGGAACCACCATGGACCGCGAAGGTCTCGTCGGCGACGTTGTCAACACCGCATCCCGTCTCCAGGGTGAGGCCCATCCGGGCACAGTGCTCGTGGACGAAGCCACCTATCGAGCCACCCGCCGCGCTTTCCAATACGAGGAACGGCCACCGGTGGCAGTCAAGGGCAAGGCTTCTCCCATCGCGGTGTGGGTTGCGGTGGCGCCGGTGGCTCGCGTCGAGATCGACCTCGACGAGGATGGCACCGGGCTGGTGGGACGCAGCTCCGAGCTGAGCCTCGTCATCGACGCGTTCACCAGGGCGATCAATGAGGGCACTAGCCAGATCGTCACCATCGCCGGTGAGCCGGGAGTAGGCAAGTCTCGCATGGTCCGGGAGTTGCGACGGCATGTCGAGGGTCTGCCCGACCTCATCCGTTGGCGCTCGGGACGGTGCCCCGCCTACGGCGAGGGCATCACCTACCGGGCCCTCGGTGAGATCATCAGGGCCGAGGCCGGTGTGTTCGATACCGACACTCCGGGAACCGCACTGGGCAAGCTGGGAGTATCTCTCGAGCCGCTCCTCGCCGACGCCGAAGAGCGCGGCTGGGTGGCCGGTCGGCTGGCTCCACTGGTCGGGTCGGATGTGGAGGCGGCTGCGGAGAAGGCCGAGCGCTTCGCTGCTTGGCACCGCTACTTCGCCGCCCTGGGAGCACAGCGCCCCACGGTAATCGTGGTCGAGGATCTCCAGTGGGCCGATGCCAACCTCGTCGAGTTCCTAGCCGGCGTGCCGGAGGCAGCACGCAACACCCCACTGCTGCTGGTCTGCACGGCAAGACCGGATTTCTTCGAGTCCCATCCGATGTGGGGCGCAGGTCAGCGCAACGCGGTGACCGTGAGGCTGGAACCATTGGACGCAGAGGCCACCGCGGAACTCCTCGACGAATTGCTCGCAGACGGCAACCTCGACGAGGAGACCCGAGAGATGGTCGAGGATCGCTGCGGAGGGAATCCGCTGTGGGCCCAGGAGTTCGTCCGCATGCTGCGCGACCGCTCCGGAGTCGCCGCAGACCTTGCCATCCCCGACACCGTCCAGGCGGTGGTGGCCTCGCGTATCGATCTGCTCGGCACCGAGACGAAGACGGTCATCCAGGCAGCCTCGACCATCGGCAAGTCGTTCTGGGCCGGCGGGGTGGCCGAGTTGCTGGACGTTGCCGGCGGCCTCGAAGACAGTCTCAACACGCTGGTGCGACGCGAACTCATTCGGAGACGACGTGTCTCCAAGATGGTGGGAGAGACCGAGTACGCCTTCACTCACTCGGTGGTACGGGATGTCGCCTACAGCCAGACGCCGAGGGTCACCCGAGCCGAGCGGCACCGCCGGCTGGCGCGCTGGCTGGAGCGGATGGCGGGCGAGCGAATGGCCGACCGGGCCGAGGTGATCGCTCACCACGATGCCGAGGCTCTGCGCCTGGCCGCAGCTTCCGACCTGGAAGATCTGACCGTCTACGCGGCCGCCGCCGCGTCCTCTCACCTGCGAGCCGCCAGGCGGGTAGCTCGCTTCGACCTCGGCGCCCAGCGGTTGCACCTCGAAGCCGCGCTGGAACTGATTCCTCCGGGCGACACCCGCCGCGGCGGAGTGCTGCTCGATCTCGGAGAGGCCCTGTTCGGCATGGGCATGGTCGACGCGGGCCACAAGACGCTGGAAGAGGCGAAGGAGGAACTCGACCGGGCCGGAGACCTCGAGGGGTGGGGACAGGCGGTGGCCCAGCTCGCCTCTAGCTACTGGGTTTTCGGTGATCCGAGGGCGGCCGAGCAGGCCTACGAAGAGGCCATCGAAAGGCTCGAACAGCATCCCCCCGGGCCGGCGCTCGCCGCCGTGTATGCCAGCCATGCCGGCCATTATTGGCTCCGCGGCGACTCGGCAACGGCACTGCAAATCATCGATCGGGTTCGTCACGTGGTTGAAGTCCACGGGGATCTGCCGGCTCGCAGAAGGATCTTGTCGGCCGAAGGGGGAGCCCGCTTCGACATGGGAGACCCGGGTTCAGTCGAGTCGTTCCGCCAGGTGCTGCGGACCAGTGTGGAGGCTGATGACTCCTTCGGCATGGCCGTCGCCTACCTGAATCTCGGAGAGCAGCTGCGGACCGGTTGGGGGGTTCACGAGGCGATCTCCGTCCACGAGCGCGGCCTTGAGGTGGCCGTGCACCGTCGCCTCAGCGGCACCGAGCAGTTCTTGCGACAGTCCTTGGCCGTGGATCTCTTCCTCTCCGGAAGCTGGGACGAGTCGATCCGACAGCTGGACGCCGGCCTGGCTATACCCGAGCGGATCCCGTATCTCGTGGCATTCCGCGGTCCGAAGATCATGATTCAGGTGTGCCGGGGCGAAGCCGCCGACGACACCATGGAGCAGATGCAGGGCTTGATCGGCGAGGCCGAAGACGTGGGTGATCTCCAGCTGCTCATCCCCACCTATGAGGTCGCCATGTGGTCGCACTTCCTGCTCGGCGACCCGGCAGGCGCCACAGAGCATGCCCGTGGGATTGTGAGACGCTCCGGAGCCACCCGCTACCTGATCGATGCCTGGGCGCTCACCGTGTGGCTGCTACGGCGCGCCGGAGAGTTGGATGTGATCGGGGACCTCCTCCCCCAGCTGCGCCGGTTCGAGATGCCCAGACCGATTGCCCTCGTTGCAGTCGTGGAGGCCCTACTGGCCGAGCCGGCCGACCCGGCCGGGGCGATCGTGTCAATCGAAGAGGCGGCCGAACAATTGGCAGAGCTCGGCGTCGTCACCGACGCCGCCATCGCACTCGCAGAGGTATCACGGATTGCCGAGGAAGTGAATGAGACGGATCGAGCCGCCGACGCCCGGACCCGGGCCCAAGAACTGATGAGTGAGACGCAAGCCGATCTGCTACTTGAGAAACTCGGCCTGGTGTAGTCCTGCAGCTGATGCCGATCCGGCCCTCAGGTTGACCGCACCGGATACCCCATCCATCACGATTCGCCGGCGCCTCGGGATCCCTTCAGAGTCATCCGGTGTTGGCCGTCAATCTCGAGCTGTTCGTCGCGTCGTGACCGGAGGGTGTGCTTCTTTGGCGCCAGCCCGCGCGGGATAGCCGCCCGGCTGCCGATAGCCCGGCCGGTGCCTACTCGCCGGCGGGGGCGAGGAGTTCGGTCCATGCACCCGTGCGGTAGTCGATCGCCCAGACGTCGGCGTGGTGCTGGGGTTCCGTGTCGTCGGAGAACCCACCGCAGCAATGTCCATCGATCAAGACCAACCGGTCGTTGATGGGATCGGCGACCCGGGCCGAGAATCCGTCGTAGTGATCGATGCCCCGGCCGAGCGGGAGATTCGAGCATGCCCAACCGAGCGTCCCTGGAACAAGGCGGCATACCTGCTCACCGAACGTGTAGGCGGTGTCGGTCCCGACCGCATAGGAGAAGCGACCCCATGCCCCTCCCGCGCCGCCCGGAGGAGGGTTGAGGGGGAAGGAATCGCCCGTGCGGGGATCCACTGTCTGCCCGTGGCCGAGGAACACCAGCCTGTCCCTGTCCGCGACGTATCCGGCAAGCACCGGGTAGCACGGTTCCGGTTCGGAAGGCGACCACAAGTCGGTGGCCGGGTCGTATTCCATCCGCAGCCCGCACCTCAGATGGCCGACGTCGGTCCACGTGTCGGTGTCAACGTCGTACGCGGCCAGTCCCGAACCCTGAAGCTGAATGATGATCAACCCCGAGATCGGGTCGTAGACGGCGCCGGACTGCCAGGAGCCACGGTAGGCGGCGGGCTTGATCCGCAGGGTCCACGTGTTGGCGCCGGCGTCGTAGACGCCCACGGCTTCTCCCCCGATGGAGACCGTACGATCTGAATCGACGTCGTAGACAAGCTCGCTTCCGTCATCGAGGGCCGTGTAGAGAGGCCCCGACTCGGCGGGATCGACCGTCGGGTCCAATCGCTGCCAGGTGTTGGTGCACACGTCGAAGGTCCAGGTCGCGCCGGTCGCGTCGAGATGGACGACCCGGCCCGTATGGAGATCGAATGCGGCCGCCTGGTTGCTCCAGACATCCGAATCGGGCCGAGCCTGATCGGGCGGTCCCGGAGCCTGAGGGTTCGCCGATGCGGGACAGGTGGCGGCCGGCGGCGGCGTCTTGGCTCTCCTGGTGACCAGGATCGGGTTCCAGGTGTGGGGCGGAGCCGTGGTGGAAGAGGGGAGGGTGGTGGCGGTCGTGACAGTCGCTCCTTCCTGCCGGACGGGGGGCGCCTCGTCGGAATCGAGGAGCATCAGTGCGGTGCCGGCCAGCGCAACGGCGGCAACGATTCCGATCGCCGCAATTGCCCACGCTTGTTTCCGCGGTCGGTACGGCCACCGGGTCACCACCGGTCGAACCGGCCCGTCACCGATCCGTTCCCTGAGCACTTCGTCCAGTTCGACGGGAGTCACAGCCTCGTCCAGGCCCTTCCAGAACTCTCGGAGGCGTCGCTGCACATCACCCATCGACGATCACCCCCAGAGCAGCCCGGATCTTCCGCATCCCCCGCTCGGCGTGTTTGTGGACGGTGCCCGATTTCACCCCGAGCAGCGCTCCGACCTCGGCCTCGGTGAACTCGAGACCGTACAGCAGCGACACCGCCACCCTCTGGCGCTCCGACAACCCCTCCAGTGCCGCCCGCAGCCGGGGTTCACACCACGGCTCGTTTGAGACCTCCCGAGCGGGCATGAGAACCACCGGGGTCTTTCTGCGGCGCCGGGCCTTGGAGCGCCCCACCCGGTACAGGTAGCCGGCCGGGTTCTCCATGACGCTCACCCGATCCCAGTGCTCCCAGCCGTACGCCAGTGCCTCGGCCGTCGCTTCCCTGCCGGCCTCGGCGCCGACCGCTGCGATCAACGCCCGGCGAAGGCGGGGCTCCACCGTGCGGAAGAAGTCCTCGAACGTCCCCGCCGGGGTCTCGATCAGGATCGACGCCACTCCTGTTTCGGTCACTTCACCCTATAGAGGCGTTCGGCTGTCCATCTGCAGACACCCGACTCGGTCGGGCACACAAGCCCACCGGCAGGGGAGCTGCATTCTTGACGTTGCCTGGTTCCCGTTGAACCACAAAGGCCCCTCGGGACCCTTGTCGAGAGTCGACCCACCTCCGGATCGCTGTTTCCCTCCCGCCGGGACCCGCCTTGGACCAGGGGATCGGCGTTCATCGCGTGCAGCTCCACATCGCCGGTTCGTCGCGACGGAAACGAGAGGCGAGTTCCGTCGGGAGACCACGTCGGGTGGCCATCCACGCAGCCGGGCCGGGTCGGTCCGCGAAGTAACGGAGGCGGACCGGAATCGAACCCTCGTCGGTCTGGCAGGAGACACGCAGAAGCCGAAGCGGCCGGCAACCCGCTTCGCCGGGTCCGTCCGCGAAGTAGCGGAGGCGGACGGGAATCGAACCCGCCGGGGGCCTCTCGACCCCCCACCGGTTTTGAAGACCGGGGAGCCCACCAGGCGCTCGGACGCCTCCGCCGCCGAGCGTAGCGGGACTCCCTCGATAGCCCGGCGGAGAGGCCCCACCTTCGCGGGCTATCGGCACTCCGCTAGCGTCCTGACCCGTGGCCACACTGCACTTCCTCGGCGGAACCGACACCGTCACCGGCTCGAAGTTCCTCGTCGAGGACGACCGTGGATCGGTGCTCGTCGACTGCGGAATGTTCCAGGGACCTCGCGAGATCCGCGACCTGAATTGGGACGATCCCTTCTTGCGTGGGCGTCTGCCGGATGAGGTGCTCCTCACCCACGCCCACATCGATCACACCGGCTACCTCCCCCGGCTGGTCGGAACCCACGGCTTCGATGGACCGGTGCGGTGCACCTCGGCGACCGCCGACTTGTTGGGAATCATGCTCCCGGATTCGGCTCGGCTGCAGGAGGAGAACGCCGCCTACGCCAACAAGCGCGGTTACAGCCGTCACAAACCGGCGCTCCCCCTCTACACCGAGGCGGAGGCGTTGCGGACGCTCGACTCGATCCGACCGGCTCCGTATCACGAGTGGATCGAGGTTCCCTGTGGGCGGGCCCGGTTCACGTTCGCAGGTCACATCCTCGGGTCGGCGCACATCGCCGTGGAACACGACGGTCGGAGGATCGTCTTCAGCGGGGACGTCGGCCGCTGGGACATCCCGGTTCTCAAGGACCCCGAGCCTCCCGCTCCGGCGCAGCTGCTGGTCCTGGAGTCGACCTACGGGGGGCGTTCCCACGCCGAAGGCGTCGACCCGGATGCCTTGATCGAGGAAGCCGTCAATCGGGTAGCGGGCCGGGACGGGGTGATGATCATCCCGGCCTTCTCGATCGGGAGGACCCAGGAGATCCTGTATCGGCTTCGTGCTCTCGAGGAAGCGGGCCGCATCCCAGTGCTCCCGGTGGCGCTCGACAGCCCGATGGCGATCGACGCCACCGAGCAGTACGCCCGTCATCACGAGGAGCACGACCTCGAGGTCAAGCAACTCGAGGCCGAAGGCACGAATCCCCTTCGGCCTCGGCGATTGCACTTCTCTCATAGCGTGGAGGATTCGAAGGCTCTCAACGGCCTGCGAGGACCGGCGATCATCATCTCGGCATCGGGGATGGCGACCGGCGGCCGGGTCCCGCACCATCTCAAGCGGCGGCTCCCCCATCCCCAGAACATGGTGGCATTCGTCGGCTATCAGGCGGTCGGGACCCTTGGCCGGATCCTGGTGGATGGGGCCGAGCGGGTTCGGATCCACGGCGAGGAGGTGGAGGTGCGGGCCGAAGTCACCCGGCTTGAGGCTCTCTCGGCCCATGCGGACGAGGAGGAGCTCCTGCGGTGGGTGGGTGAGGCCGTTCCCGAGCGCATCGCACTCGTGCACGGCGAAGACGAGGCGAGGCACCACCTCGCTGCCGCCCTTCGGTCCTCCTACGACGTGGAGGTCTCGCTCCCGTCCCGAGGCGACCGGATCGAGGTCTGATCACACCGCACTCGTGGCGATCAGCGCGATCGCGGCGCCTCCGGAGACCACCAGGATGAGGGTCCGCAGGGCCGTTCCCTCGACCTTGCCCTGGAAGCGCCGGCCCAGCCACAGCCCCGCCAGCGCGGCAGGGAGAAGAAGGGCCGCGACCACGAGATCGTCGGTCACCAGTTGGGATCCGGCCGCCCGCACCGTGATGCTCATGGCGATCCCGAGTGCGAACACCACACCGAGACTGGCCCTGATTGTGGGCCCTTCCGACGAGCGATAGAGCAATGCCAAGGGCGGTCCGCCGATCGAGGCGACCAGACCGGTCGCGCCGGAAGCGAGGCCCGCTGCGAACGAGGTCGTCCGGGTGCGCGGGAGCGCCACCCCGAAGGCCACGATGATCACCGCTCCGAGGATCATCCCTCCGATCACCACCGAAAGGGTCTCGCGGGCGACCGTGTGCAGCAACCAGAGACCGAGGGCGGCCCCGGGCACGCGACCGGCCAGGACCCAGCCGAGCCGCCTCAGGTCGGCGGCGTGGCGCTCCCTCCATGCCATGGAGACGGTGACGGGAAGCGAGATGAGCAGCTGCGGGACCGGCGCCAGCGCCGGGTCGAGGAGGGACAGCACGGGTACGGCTACGAGGGCGAGACCGAAGCCGATCGTGCCCTGGAGAGCGGCCGCCGTCAGCGTCACCACCAGGGCGACCGCGAGATCCGGAGTATCGACCGGCATCGAGCGAGTATCCCAGGATCCCACGACGCCCCGGTCGGTCATACCCTATGGGGGTGCCGCGGGCCGTTTTGGGGTTGATCGTTGCTGCCTCCATCGTCGCCGCCTGCGACGGGGGTCCGGCGGGACCGTTCCCGGACGACGCCTTCGCTCTCGTCGTGACCCGCGACCTCGGTCTGGGGAATGAGCGGATTCTGGTGACCGTCAGCGGGCCCGACGGGTCGCGATTGGCTTCCCCGGACGTCGACGTGTCGCTCCGGCTCTCCCACGGAGACCACGATCCAATCGACCTCGACGCCGAGTTCATCTGGGCGATCCCCGACGTCAGCGGGATGTATCGGGCCGTCGCTCCGCTCGAACGACCGGGGTTGTGGTTCGTCGAGGTGATTCCCGCCGCCGGCGATCCGCTCGAACCCGCACCCATGAACGTGCAAGCCGACACGCTCACCCCCGGCCTGGGGGAGTCGGCCCCGGCGTCGGACACCGTGACGTTGGCCGACGCGCCGCTGGAATCGATCACCACCGACCCGGAGCCCGACGTCCGCTTCTACGAGCTCTCGGTCGCCGAGGCGGTCACGTCCGGCCGGCCGTCCGTCGTCGTCTTCGCCACGCCCCGGTTCTGCACCTCGGCGGTGTGTGGTCCCACGCTGGAGCTGTTGCGAAGCATGGCGCCGGCCTTCCCCGAGGTGAACTGGGTCCACGTCGAGGTCTATACCAACCTGGACGACCCCGAGAACCTGGAATTGGTGTCGGCCGTGGAGGAATGGGGCCTTCCCAGCGAGCCCTGGGTCTTCGTGGTCGATGCCGCCGGCATCGTCGTGGGCCGGTTCGAAGGCGTCGTGTCCGAGGCAGAAATCGCCGCGCTGATCGGCTAGCCTGCCCGGCTTGGTGCCCCGGGCCGGGATTTTTCATTGCCACTGCCTGGCGGTTACCCTTCGGTCGGACGAACACATGTTGTAAGGGAGACCTGACAAGGTGCCTGACCCTTCGGAGCCACGCAGCACCCGGCGCGGCGTCGCGCTCGTCGCGCTGACCGTGCTCCTCGCCCTCGGTGCCGCCGCCTGCAGCACCGAGCTCCCGCAGAACTCGCTCAATCCCGCCGGTCCCGAGGCCCGGAAGATCGACGACCTGTGGTGGTTGGTGTTCTGGATCGCGGTGGTCATCTTCGTGCTGGTCGAGAGCGCGCTGATCTATGCGGCCTTCCGGTTCCGACGCCGCAGGAACTCCGACGACCGGGTGCGCCAGGTCCACGGGAACACCCGACTCGAGGTCCTGTGGACGATAATCCCCGTCGTCATCCTGGCGATCATCGCGGTGCCGACCCTCAGCACGATCTTCGACCTCCGCCGTGAGCCGGGGCCGGAGGAGAACGCACTGGAGATCAACGTCATCGGCCACCAGTGGTGGTGGGAGTTCGAATACCCCGAATACGGGATCGAAACGGCCAACGAGCTGCACATCCCCGAGGACCGGAC
Source organism: Acidimicrobiia bacterium (assembly GCA_041551965.1). Taxonomy (GTDB): domain Bacteria; phylum Actinomycetota; class Acidimicrobiia; order Spongiisociales; family UBA11373; genus JBFELU01. Next base: position 3,798 of record JBFELU010000044.1, on the reverse strand, counting down.
CGTCTACCTCTCCCTCACCTCGGCCGACGTGATCCACTCCTTCTGGGTCCCCCAATTGAACGGCAAGCGCGATGCCGTGCCGGGGCGGGTCAACCACCTCACGATCATCGCCGATGAGCCCGGCACCTATCTCGGCCAGTGCGCCGAGTTCTGCGGCCTGGCTCACGCCGACATGCGCCACCGGGTGTACGCGCACACCGCCGATGACTTCGATGCCTGGGTGGCCGAGCAACAGGAGCCGGCTTTCGAACCCCAAGAGGGCTTGGCCGGTCAGGGCTGGCAGATCTTCGAGATCGTGTGCACGGCTTGTCACAATGTGCGAGGGACCTCGGCGCAGGTCACCAGGACCATGACGGCGGACGACGGCGGCGTCACGAGGGGCTTCGCCGTCAGCCTCGCCCCCGACCTCACCCACTTCGGTTCGCGGACCACGTTCGGGGGCGCCTCGTTCGAGAACACCGCCGATCACCTACGGGCGTGGCTCGCCAATCCGGCCGATCTCAAGCCGATGACGCCCGAGCTCAACGATCCGGCCGAGGGCCGCATTCTGGGGATGCCCAACTTCGGCCTCGAGGCGGATGAGATCGACGCCTTGATCTCACTCCTCGAGACCTGGCAGTAGGAAGGGAAGAGCACGACATGGCCACGTTGACCGCCGGCACCCCCGCCCTGACCGAAGGTCCGGTCCGCCGGGGTCTGTGGGCCTGGATCACCACCACCGACCACAAGCGGATCGGCATCCTCTACGGCATCACAGCCATCTTCTTCTTCGTCGTGGGCGGGGTCGAGGCACTGCTCATTCGGCTCCAGTTGGCGACGCCGAACGGCGAGGTGCTGTCGGCCGACGCCTACAACCAGATGTTCACGATGCACGCCACCACGATGGTCTTCCTGGTGGTGATGCCCCTTGCGGCGGCCTTCGCCAACTACTTCCTGCCGTTGCAGCTGGGGGCTCGCGACGTGGCCTTTCCCCGCCTCAACTCCCTGTCCTATTGGATCTTCTTCTTCGGCGGCATGTTCCTCACCGTCTCATTCTTCGTGGGCGGTGCCCCCGACGGCGGATGGTTCGGGTACGCCCCGCTCTCGACCCAGGTCGACGAAGTCGTGCGAATGGACTACTGGGCACTCGGGCTGCAGATCCTCGGCGTGGCCTCGATCGCCTCATCGGTCAACTTCATCACCACCGTCCTGACGATGCGGGCGCCCGGGATGACGCTGATGAGGATGCCGGTGTTCTCCTGGATGACCTTGGTGGTGGCCTTCCTGCTGTTGTTCTCGCTCCCGATGGTGGCGGTCGGCCTCTTCCAGGTCTTCTTCGATAGGAATCTCGGGACCCTCTTCTTCGATGCCGCCGGAGGTGGGGATCCGGTGCTGTGGCAGCACCTGTTCTGGCTGTTCGGCCACCCCGAGGTCTACGTGCTCATCCTGCCCGCCATGGGCATCGTCTCGGAGGTACTCCCGACCTTCTCCCGCAAGCCACTGTTCGGACGTACCTTCGTGATCTTCTCCGGCATCGCCATCGGGTTCATGGGATTCGGCGTGTGGGCCCACCACATGTTCACGACGGGCCTGGGTCCGGTCGCCGAGGCGGCCTTCGCCCTCACCACGATGTTCATCGCGGTGCCCACCGGCGTGAAGATCTTCAATTGGCTGGGGACCATCTGGGGCGGGTCGGTCCGCTTCAACTCGTCCATGTTGTTCGCTCTCGGGTTCATCGCCCTCTTCGTCGTCGGAGGGCTCTCGGGGGTCACTCACTCGATCGTTCCCGCCGACAGCCAGCAGCACGACAGCTACTACGTGGTGGCCCACTTCCACTATGTGCTGTTCGGGGGGGCGATCTTCGGGATCTTCTCGGGCATCTACTACTGGTTCCCAAAGGTCACCGGCCGGCTGCTCGGCGAGGTTCTCGGCAAGTGGAACTTCTGGCTGATGTTCATCGGGATGAACCTGACCTTCGCCCCGATGCACATGCTGGGTCTCAACGGCATGCCGCGGCGGACGTACCGTTATGGCGAGGGGCTGGGCTTCGACCTCTGGAATCTGGTGGCCACGGTCGGGTCGCTGATCCTCGCCTTCGGCGTCCTGCTGTTCCTGGTCAACGCGTTCCGCTCCTACCGGCGGGGAGCCGAGGCCGGTCCCGACCCCTGGGACGGCCGGACCCTGGAGTGGACCACATCGTCGCCGCCACCGGAGCACAACTTCGATCGGGTGCCGACCGTGGAGGCGGAGGACGACTTCTGGCACCGCAAGTATGCGGAGGACGCCGAGGGCAGGGCGGTGCCCCGCACCGACGTCGTCGAAGTCGCCGACGGGCCGGAGGAGGACATCCACCTCCCCTCACCGTCCTTCTATCCGGTGCTGAGCGCATTCGGGATGTTCGTGACCCTCATGGGCCTCGTCTACGTGCCGTGGGGGATCGTCGCCTCGGCGGCAGGCATCGTGATCACCCTGTGGGGACTGTTCGGATGGTCGATGGAACCCCTCGTCAAGGAGGGCCACTGATGGCCGCCGACACCGTCACCACCACCGAGGGTCATCACCCCGATCCCGACGTGATGCGGAAGACCGCCATGTGGGCCTTCCTCGGCTCCGAAGTGCTGTTCTTCGGCTCGCTCATCACGACCTTCCTGCTCTACCGGACGAGGATCGGGGACGGGCCCGGGCCGGCCGACATCTTCGACGTCCCCTTCACCTCGATCAGCTCGTTCGTGCTGCTGATGAGCTCGCTGACCATGGTGCTGGCCCATCATGCCGCCGGTCGCCGCGACTGGCGCAGGATGCGGGTGTGGCTGGTCGCCACCTCCCTGCTCGGCATCGTGTTCCTCTCCGGCCAGGCCTTCGAGTTCACCGAGTTCGTCCACGAGGGCCTCACCGTCTCCACCAGCCCCTTCGGCTCGTCCTTCTACCTGCTCACCTCGTTCCACGGAGCCCACGTCGCCATCGGCGTGCTCATGCTGCTGGCAACCGCCCTCATGTCGTGGGCGGGGAAGCTGCGGCCCGGCGAGGGGATGAACGTCGAGGCTGTTGGGCTGTATTGGCACTTCGTCGATATCGTGTGGATCGTGATCTTCACGGTCGTCTACCTGCTCCAGGTGTAGCGATGAGCGAAGCAACCACCAACCGCCGCCATCCCACCCCGCGCGACTACTGGATGATCGCCGGCATCCTGTTCGTGATCACCGCCGTCGAGGTCATCGTCACCTACATCGATGCGCTCGACGATGTGCTGGCTCCGATCCTCATCGTGCTCTCGGCGGCGAAGTTCTTCCTGGTCGTGGCCTGGTTCATGCACCTGAGGTTCGAGGCCAAGCGCTATCGCAGGCTCTTCCTCATCGGGCTGGTTTCGGCTCCGATCCTCTTCGGCGTCGTCTTGCTCACCTTTGGTGTGCTGATCGTGGACTGAGGGGTGGCAACTCCACCGACCATCGGTCTCGAAGACATCCCGTTTCACATCCACGGCGACACCCTCGCCGTCCTACTCACCTTGGCGGCCGGGTACGTCTACGGCCTGCGGAGACTGGCTCCCCGCTATGCACCCGCCTCCGAGCCGGCCGTCACCCGTCGCCAGGTGGCCTGGTTCGTCGGAGGGTTGGTGCTCTTTGCGGTGGTCCGCTCCTGGCCCGTCCACGACATCGGCGACTCGAGTCTCTTCACCTTCCACATGATCGAGCACCTGGTGCTCACCTTGGGGGTCCCGCCGATGTTGCTGCGGGGGACGCCATGGTGGCTGCTGCGGCTCCTGGTCCGTCCGATCCTGCCGGCGTTACGGATACTGACGAGACCCCTCGTGGCACTCGT
>JBFELU010000043.1:0-21459 GCA_041551965.1 Acidimicrobiia bacterium | reverse complement strand
CCGCAGTAGCGCATGAGGAGCACCGGGCGGTCGGGTACGACCGAATCGAGGAACTCCCGGTCGGGGAGCCTTCCCTCGGCGAGGGACTCGTCGTCGAGGCGAAGGGCGGCGATGGCCGTTCCGGCCGGTTGCCGGTCGGCCGCTTCGCCGAGGATCGCGGCGATATCACGGAAGTCGGCCGCCCTCTTGAGGGAAGGACGGTGCAGGGAGGCGGTATAGCCGATCGGGTGAAAGTGGGCATCCACGAGCCCGGGCACGATGACGCTTCCGGGGAAGTCCTCCCGAGGGACCCCCGGGCCGACGAGCTCGGCGCCGCCGACCGCGACGATGCGGCCTGAACGCACGAGGACGGAAGTCCCGAGGATCCGGTCGTGGGTGCGGACGGAGGCGGCGGTGAAGATGCGATCGTTCATTGGTCGTCGAGATGGGCGGGACGACCCTCGGCCACCAAGATGCGGAGCGCTTCGTGGATGTGGCCGTTCGTGGCCACGATGTCGCGATGGTCGGCCGGTCCGCCCCGGCTGTCGGTCAGCGCCCCACCGGCCTCGGAGACGAGGAGCATGCCCGCCGCCACGTCCCAGGGGGCGAGGCCGAACTCCCAGTAGCCGTCGAACCTCCCCGCCGCCACCCAGGCGAGATCGAGGGCGGCCGAGCCGAGCCGGCGTACCCCCCGGACCGATTGGAGAATGCGGCCGACCAGGGTGGCGTAGGCGGGCCCATGCTCGCGACGGTCGTAGGGGAACCCGGTCACCACGAGGGCGTCGCCGAGCCGGGATCTCTCCGAGACCGCAATGGGCTCTCCGTTGAGGGCTGCACCCGCATTCCGGGCCGCCGTGAACTCCTCTCCGCGGAGCGGATCGAGGACGACGGCGGCGATGCCCCCGCGATCGTCGATCAGGCCCACCGAGACGGCCACGTGAGCGATGCCGTGGACGAAGTTGACGGTTCCGTCGAGGGGATCGATCACCCAGCGGCGATGCCCGGTGCTGCCCTCGAGAGCGGTGCCCTCCTCCGCCAGGATCGCATCGTCGGGCCGGGCCGAGGAGATGACCGCCACGATGGCGGCTTCGGCGGCGCGATCGATCTCGGTCACCGGATCGACGACGCCCTTGAACTCGGTCGTGACCGCACCGCGGAACCCGGCGGCGACCACTTCACCGCCGGCTCGGGCTGCGGCCTCGGCGATGTCGAGATCGGTCATCGGCCGCACTGTAGAGAGCGTGGGCCCCACTACCCTCCGGCCGATGCAATTGTTCGCCGCGGCGGTGGGCTCCGCCGTCCTGATGTGGGCGGCATTCCCCCCCTTCAACTGGGGCTTCCTGGTGTTCGTGGCTCCTGCCCCGTTCCTGTGGGCATTGCGCCGGGCCGGCTCGCTCCGGGAGGCATGGTGGCTGGGCTTCTCGTTCGGCGCGGTGTTCTGGGGGGCGATGCTGTGGTGGATCTTCGTGCTCGGTGCGGTGGCATGGTTTCCGCTGGCCGGTGCCATGGCGGTCTATTCGGCGCTCTTCGGGATGCTCCTCTACGTCGCCCGCAATTGGGCTCCCTGGCGGTGGTGGGTCATGGCGGTCGGGGGGTGGGCGGCCTGGGAGTTCGTGCGGGCTCGATTCCCGCTCGACGGGTTTCCCTGGGGCTCGCTCGGCTTCGGGGTCGGCTCGCTGGCGTGGCCCCGAGGCGCCGCCCAGTGGATCGGTCCCACCGGCTGGGGGGTGATCGCGGTGGGGTTTGCCGCCGGATTGGTGCTGTCGGCCGAGGAGGAGGGGGACCGGCGGTGGCTCGAACTGAGCGCGATCCTGGTGGTGGTGTTGACCCTCGCCGGCGCGATCTGGGCGCCGTCGGCCGCGGGTACGAGCGTCCAGGTGGGCATCGTGCAGGGCAACTCGCCCTGTCCCCGGGTGCACTGCGAGAACGAGAAGCTGCAGATCTACAACTCGCACCTCACCCTGACGAGGAGCCTCCGACCCGACGACGTCGATCTCGTGGTGTGGGGGGAGGATTCGTTCGGCGGCGCGTACAACCCGACCTTCAATCCCGAGGTCGCCGCTCAGATGGCGGGCGAGGCGGTGCGGCTCGATGCCTATCTTCTGGCGGGAGGAACCCGACCGGCCGGTCCCGGCTTCTTCGAGAACGTCAACATCCTCTTCTCCCCCGAGGGGGCCATCGTCGGCGAGTACCTCAAGACCCATCCGGTCCCGTTCGGCGAGTACGTCCCGATCCGGGAGATCTTCGAGTTCATTCCCCAGCTCGATGCGGTCCCCAACGACATGGTTCGGGGTCCGGGGCCGGTGGTCTTCCCGATGACGATCGAAGGCGAGGAGTTCCTATTGGGATCGGTCATCTCGTTCGAGGGCGCGTTTGCGAGGACGATGCGATCCGAAATCCGGGCGGGAGCCCAGCTGATGGTGGTGGCCACCAACGAGGGTTCCTACGGCCACTCCCCCGCCTCGGATCAGCTGATCGGCATGGTGCGGATGACGGCCGCCTCGTTGGGGGTCGACACGGTACACGCCGCGGTCACCGGCCGTTCGACGCTCATCGGGGCCGACGGCTCGGTGGCGCCCAAGACGGACCTCTTTGTGGAGGACGTGGTCCTGGGCACCGTCCGATCTCAGCAGAGTCGAAAGACGTTCTACGCGGTGGCCGGCGACTGGTTGCAGGTGGCGGCCATGATCGGGGCGGGCATCCTGCTCGCCGGGTACCGCCGCCCCCGGCGCGACTTCAAGATCAGGCCGGAGCAGCGCCGCTGAGGGGGATCCGGTGTGACCCAGAATGCCTAGTGTCACGCAAGTCGCCGAGACCTGCGAGGAGGAATGACCGGCAAGCACGATGCCATCGAGGCCCTCTCGAGTGAGGAGAGGGTCTTCCCGCCCGGTGATGAGTTCGTGGCCCAGGCCAATGCGACCTCGGAGATCTACGAGCAGAAGGACTGGGTGTCGTTCTGGCAGTCGCAAGCGCTGGAGCGGGTGTCGTGGTTCACCGAACCCGCCGAGACGCTTGACGACACCGAGGCGCCCTTCTTCCGCTGGTTCGCAGACGGCGTGCTCAATCTCTCGTACAACTGCCTCGACCGCCATCTCGAGCACGGCGGCGACAAGGTCGCCTTCCACTGGGAAGGTGAGCCCGGTGATACCCGAACGATCACCTATCGGGATCTCGCTGCGGAGGTGGGACGGTTCGCCAACGCTCTCGCAGACCTGGGGGTCGAACGGGGCGATCGGGTGGCGATCTATCTCGGGATGATCCCCGAGCTGCCGGTGGCGATGCTGGCGTGTGCCCGTCTCGGGGCGATCCACAGCGTGGTGTTCGGGGGATTCTCCTCCGATGCCCTGGCGCAGCGGATCACCGACGCGGAGGCGAAGGTGCTCGTGACCGCTGATGGGGCCTATCGGCGGGGGGGTGTGTTTCCGCTGAAGGAGAACGCCGACGCCGCCGCAGCCGCCTGCCCCAGCATCGAGAAGATCGTGGTGGTGCGGCGGTGTGAGAACGACGTCGCGATGGAGGACGGCCGCGACCTCTGGTATCACGACGTCGTCGCCGATGCTTCCACCGAGCGCGCTCCGGAGCCGATGAACGCCGAGGATCCGCTGTTCATCCTCTACACGTCGGGCACCACCGCCAAACCGAAGGGCGTCGTTCACACCCAGGGCGGCTACCTGACCGGGGCGGCGACGACCCACCACTACGTGTTCGACCTCAAACCGGACGACGTGTACTGGTGTGCGGCCGACATCGGCTGGGTCACCGGCCACACCTATATCGTCTACGGCCCGCTCGCCAATCACACGACGAGCGTGATGTACGAGGGAACGCCCGACTATCCCGACAAGGACCGCCTCTGGGAGATGGTGGCCCGCTACGGCGTGACCAAGTTCTATACCGCTCCGACCGCGATCCGTGCCTTCATGAAGTGGGGCGACGAGTACCCCGAGCGCCACGACCTGTCGTCGCTCCGGCTCCTGGGCACCGTTGGTGAGCCGATCAACCCCGAGGCCTGGATGTGGTACCACACCGAGATCGGGGGCGAGCGCTGCCCGATCGTCGATACCTGGTGGCAGACCGAGACCGGGTCGATCATGATCACGCCGCTTCCGGGGGCGACGGCCACCAAGCCCGGATCCGCGGGCCGGCCGTTCCCGGGTACCGCCGCCGAGGTGGTCGATGACGCCGGAAATGTGGTTCCCCTGGGTGGGGGCGGCTATCTCGTCCTCACCAGGCCGTGGCCTTCGATGCTGCGGACGATCTACGGGGACCCGAATCGATATGTGGAGACCTACTGGTCGCAATATCCGGGCCGCTACTTCGCCGGGGACGGGTGCAAGCGTGACGACGAGGGGTACTTCTGGCTGCTCGGTCGGGTGGACGACGTGATGAACGTCGCCGGTCACCGCATCTCGACGACAGAGGTCGAGTCGGCGCTGGTGGCTCACGACACGGTCGCCGAGGCGGCGGTTGTCGGCCGCAGCGACGAGGTGACTGGGCAGGCGATCGTGGCGTTCGTCACGCTGCGTTCGGGCGTGGCCGGCGACGAGGCGCTGATGAAGGAGCTCCGCTCCTGGGTCGCTTCCAAGATCAGCCCGATCGCTCGTCCGGCGAGCATCATCTTCAGCGACGACCTCCCCAAGACTCGGTCGGGCAAGATCATGCGTCGGCTGTTGCGTGACATCTCGGAGCAGCGGAGCCTGGGTGATGTCACGACGCTGGCGAATGCGGACGTCGTCAGGGAGTTGGCCGCGCAGGCCGGGGGGGTCGGCGACGAGGACGAGTGAGAAGGTCTGGACTTCTGGATTCTTAGTGCTAAAATTCCGGCACAACGTTCCGAATCTGGGAGGTCCACGAATGCAGTCCACCCTGCGGGCGACCACCGTCGGTCGAACCCGGCGGCGTCCCAAGACCTACGGCATCGATCGGGTGTGCTCCACGGACGAGTGCGCCGTGAAGCTCTCCCGATACAACCGGTCCGAGCACTGCTTCAACCACGCTCCCGCCCGCTTCCCCCGGCTGCGCGGTGAGTTCACCGAGCAGTGGCAGGCGGAGCACACCTGATGACCGATCCCGAGACGCTGGGCCTTCGCGAATGCGCCGAGCGGCTCGGGGTCCACTACATGACGGCTTACCGCTACGTGCGTACCGGCATGCTCCCCGCGGCCAAGGTGGGTCCCGAATGGCGGGTCGCCGTGTCCGATCTCGAGCACTTTCGGGAGCCGGCGCGGATCCCCGACCGGGGCGGCGCACCGTGGTCGGAGCGGCTCGAAGCGCGGCTCGTGGCAGGCGACGAGCGGGGTGCCTGGCAGTCGATCGAAGCCGCCCTGACCTCGGGAATGACCCCGCAGCGTGTCTACACGGAGATGCTCGCTCCGGCGATGCGCAGCATCGGTGAGGGCTGGTCGGCCGGCAGCTACACGATCGCCGATGAGCACCGAGCCAGCGCCGTGGCCCACCGCCTGGTGGGTCGCCTCAGCGGTCGGTTTGCGGTGCGGGGCCGGCCGAAGGGCCGCGTCGTCGTCGGCGCGCCCGCCGGAGAGCGACACGCGTTGCCGGTGGCGATGGTGGCCGATCTCCTCCGAGGCGCCGGCTTCGACGTCGTCGACGTCGGAGCCGACTTGCCCGTCGACGACTTCGTCGACGCGTGCCGGGGGGCCGCTCCGTTGATCGCCATCGGAGTGAGCATCAGCAACGCCGAGGTGCAGGATGAGGCGAAGCGACTCATCGACGCCCTCCACGCCGAGGAATTCGCTCCGGTGATGGTCGGTGGGTCGGCAGTCGAGGGCCCAGACCACGCAGCCGGTCTCGGTGCCGACGTCTACGCCGCCGACGGACCGGCCGCCGTCGACGCGATCAGCGACCTCGTCGTCTGAGGATCAGCCGAGCACGATCCAGGTCTGTAGGGCCGCGCCGACGAGGGCTCCCGACTCCCCGAACAAGGCCGTGCCGGCGTACAGCTTCCGGCCCTCGCCTCCCCGGGGCCAGGCGATTGCCACGTAGTGGCTCTCCGGCGCCACGGGTTCGTGAAGCCGGGCCGCCATCCTCCCCAGCACCACGGGACGGTGCCGGCTCGCTCGCTCCACCGCCCACGCCCCCGGACAGTCGAGGGCGGCCCACACGATCTCGGAGGCGACGGCACCGTCCCTCAGGGGGAGCCGGGTGCCGGGGCGCCACGGCGCCGCCCACGACTCGCGATCCCTCATCGGCCCGGCGAAGATCCGCAGCCCGTCACCCTCGTCTCTCTCCGGTCCGCAGGTGAAGCACGTCGGGAAGGCGTGGCGCTCGAAACCGGCGTAGCGGCTCGAGGCGTCGACGGCTTCCGCCATCGACGGTGGTGCGGGGACGTCGACGGCGACCTCCCGTCGCACCCCCTCGGCGATGAGGGTCTCGCCGTCGTAGACCGAGATTCGGCCGGGTCCCTCCTCCTGAATCGCCAGCGGCACGTCGAGCGGTGGGGGGTGGCGAAGCGTGACCTCGGCCTCGCCGCCGAGGACGGCGGCGATCGTCCCGCAGGTGTAGCCGCCGTTTCCGGAGTCCTCGGGCCCCCGGAAACGGCGGGCGATCGTGACCGTCACAGGACCTGGCTGAGGAAAGCTCGCGTCCGGTCGTGTTTCGGATCGGCGAACACCTCCGCCGGGATCCCCTCCTCGACGATCACCCCCTCGTCCAGGAACAGGAGGCGGCTTCCCACTTCACGAGCAAAGCCCATCTCGTGGGTCACCACCGCCATGGTCATGCCTTCGTCGGCGAGGTCCTTCATCACGGTGAGCACCTCGTTGACCAGCTCGGGGTCGAGAGCCGAGGTGACCTCGTCGAAGAGCATCATCTTCGGCCTCATCGCCAGGGCACGGGCGATGGCCACCCGCTGCTGCTGGCCTCCCGACAACTGCGACGGATATGAATCCGGCTTGTCGGAGAGCCCGACGTGGGCGAGTTGCTCCAACGCCCGCTCGGTGGCCTCCCCCTTGGACAGATTGAGGACCTTGATCAATGCCAGGGTGAGGTTGTCGAGGGCCGTGAGGTGGGGGAACAGGTTGAACGATTGGAAGACCATCCCCATATGGGTCCGAGCCTCGTTGAGATTGGTTCTGATGTGGGTGAGGTCGGTGCCGTCGAAGAAGACCTTCCCCTCGGTCGGCTCCTCCAGCATGTTGATCGTGCGCAGGAGCGTCGACTTGCCGGAACCCGAAGGTCCGATGAGTACCAAGACCTCCTGGGGGTAGATCGAGAGATCGATTCCCTTGAGGACGTAGAGGTCCCCGAACCACTTGCGGATGTTCTCCAGCCTGACCAGCGTGCCGTCTTCGTTCATGGCGCCCTCCTATCCGATCGCACTGGTCAGGCCGCTGCGCATGCGGCGCTCGACGATGGTCACGATGCGAATCATCGGGATCGTGATGACCAGGAACCCGATGGCCGCCCCCAGCCACGCGGTGGCGTCGAAGGTGGTTGCGTAGATGTCTCGCCCGACTCCGAGGAGCTCCTTCTGCTTGATCGTCAGACCCAGGACCGACACGAGCGACGTGTCCTTGATCAGGATCACGAACTCGTTGAGCAGCGGAGGGATCACCCGACGGATCGCCTGAGGAACGACCACGTAGCGGAGCGACTGGAAGTAGGTGAGGCCGAGCGTGCGGGACGCCTCCATCTGCCCCCGCTCGATCGACTGAATCCCGGCCCGGTACACCTCCGCGGAGTACGCCGCCAGGTTCAGGCCGAGGACCAGGATGGCGATGGTGTACATCGACAGATTGAGGCGGAGCGCCGGCACCAGGCCGATGCCGGCGAACGAGATCTGCCAGATCAGCGGCGTGCCCCGGAAGAAGTTGATGTAGAGCCGGGCCGGTGCCCGGATCACCGAACGGTTCGACATCGTGAACAGGGCCAGCATCAGCCCCAGCCCGAACCCCAGTGCCGCGCCCAGCAGCGAGAGGATGAGCGTGTTCTTGGCGCCGTTGAGGAAGTCGGGCACCGGGGGCGACATGAAGTACTCCTTGAGGAGACTCAGGTCGAGAAAGTTTCGAGCAAAGCGCTCGACGTCGCTTCCCCGGAACCAGGAGAGGCCGACGGCCAGTGCCAGACCCTGGACGGCCAGCACACCGCCGGCGACCGTGGCCTCCTTCTGCTGGCGGTTCTGGTAGCGCCGCCACGAGATGAAGACCGCGATCAACGTGGCCACGGCGAGGATTTGGGTGACCTGGATCACGAGCCTGAGCCCATCGCTCATGAACCCCTCGGCCAGAGGATCGGTGGGTGAGCAATCGACCACGGAGACGCCCTCGGGGCATTCCTGAGTCCACCCGTGGCTGTTGAGGACCAGCAGCGGTCCGAGCAGCATCATGAGGAGGGTGGCGATTCCCAGTCCGAGTGCCAGCCAGGACCAATGGTTCTGATTGGCGATGAAATAGCGCAATCCCCGGTCGGGTGGTGTGCGCTGTTCGACCGCAAGAGCCATAGGAACTCCCTCCCGGGGCCGGGCCGGCCCCTCGCCGCGACCCCACGATGCTACGCCTCGGATCTCGCGCTGCGCCGGGCCCGAGTAGCGTCGGTCCGTGGCCGAACGTGACGAGTTCCTGCATCTTCTCAGGGACCGGCGAGCCCGTTTCCATGGGGTGCTCGCCGAAGTGGGACTCGATCTCGATCGGGATGAAGACGTGGCCACCGACGTGGGAGGCGGCTGGCCGCTCGCCCTGCACCTCGTTCACCTGGCTGCCTGGGAGCGCCGCTTCGCCCGAACGGTGACCCGCGAGCCCAAGCTCCCCTACCCCTCTCAGTGGCAGAAGTTCAATGATGCCGTGGTCGACCACTGGCGGGGGGTGGGCCGGGATGCCGCCCGGCGGGAGTACGAGGACGCCCACCGGGAACTGGTCGAGGCGGTGGCGGAGCTGCCGCCCGACGGCGATCCCGAGCGACCCAGGCTCCTGGTGGGGTGGAACCTCGGTATGGCACCCCGTCACTACCGGGAGCACGCCACCATCGTGATCGAACACTTCGGTCTCGGCCCGCTGCCGATCTGGAGGGGCCGGATCGTCGACTGATTGCCCTGGGCGGTGCCGTCGGCCACGAGTACGGCCCTACTCGGCGACCACCTCGCCGGGGAGGTGGAACCAGCGGAGGTGCTCGAAGTCCGGCCCCACCTCCAGGGGTTCCTCGGCTGCCGCCTGCTCGGGACCGGCAAGGAGAATGCGCCGGGCCTCGTCCAGGTAGTCGGCGAGGCGATCCGGCGGCGTCGGATCCTTCTCCGTTCGGTAGTGCAGACCCGTTGCCGTGTAGGTGATGTCGTCGAGGCTCAGCGGCGGTTCGACCGGGCCCTCGCGGTGGTGCCAGAGGGCGGTGGCCGGATCGAAACGGTAGCGGGGCAGCAACCGCCATCCCTCGTCGGCGACCAGGCGGACGGCCTCGAGGATGAATTCGAAGGTCTCTTCGGAGATGAAGTAGTTGAAGTTGACCCTCACCCATCCCGGCTTGATGCCCTCGCACCCCCGGGCGATCTCCCGCTCGAACTCATGGCTCGTGTCGAGATCGATGCCGAGCAACCGGTGGCCGTAGGGCCCGGCGCACGAGCACCCGCCCCGGGACTGGATCCCGAAGAGGTCGTTGAGGAGGGCCACCACGTAGTTGTGATGGAGATACCGATCACCGTGGCGGACCACGAAGGAGACGATCGAGAGCCGGTCGGCGTCGGGGTTGCCCAGGATCTCGATGTTGGGATTCGCCGACCAGGAAGAAATAGCGCGACGGATGAATCCCTCCTCGGCTTCCCGGATTGTGTCGGTGCCCACGGCTTCCTTGAGTTGGAACACGAGCCCGGCCCGGATCGATTCGACGATCGCCGGGGTGCCCCCTTCCTCACGGTGCTCGATGTCGTCGAGATAGCGATGCTCGGTCGGGTTGACGTAGGCCACGGTCCCGCCGCCGGGAACGGCCGGCACCCGATTGTCGAAGAGGTCGCGGCGGGCGACCAGGACACCGGGGGTCCCCGGCCCGCCGATGAGCTTGTGGGGTGAGACGAAGACGGCGTCCTTGAAGGAGAGCGGGTCGGCGGGGTCGACGGGCCCCATCTCGATGGCGACGTAGGGGGCCGCGGCCGCAAAGTCGTAGAAGGACAGCGCCCCGTGGCGATGAAGCAGCGACGAGAGGGCGGCGGTGTCGGTGATGATGCCGGTCACGTTGGAGGCTGCCGAGAAGGATCCGATCTTCAGCGGTCGGTCGGCATGGGTGGCCAGTTCGGCCGCGAGGCTTTCCAGGTCGATGTGCCCGTCGGCGTCCTCAGGGATGGTCACGACATCGGCGATCGACTCCCGCCACGGGAGCTCGTTCGAGTGGTGCTCGTAGGGTCCGATGAACACCACCGGCCGGTCCGAGGAGGGAATGTGATCGCTGAGGTGGTAGAGGTCGTCGAGGGGGGCCGGGATCCTGATGCCGAGCACCCGGATGAGGTGGTCGATCGCTCCGGTCGATCCTGAGCCGCAGAAGAGCACCACGTGCTCCTCTCCCGCGCCCAGGCAGCGGCCGACGATGTTGCGGGCCTCCTCGCGGAACCGGGTGGTCTGGAGCCCGGTGCCCGAGGACTCGGGGTGGGTGTTGGCGTAGTGGGGCAGTACCGCGTCCCGGATGAAATCCTCGATGAAGGACAGCGAGCGGCCGGAGGCCGTGTAGTCGGCGTAGGTGACCCGGCGGGGCCCAAATGGTCCCGCGACCACCACGTCCTCTCCGATGACCGAAGCGCGGATCAGGTCGAGGAGGTCGTCGGCGCTCACGTGAAGATCACGAGGAGCATGGCGGTGGCCGCCAGGATGAAGCCGAGGATGGACCGCTGCGCCGCCGCGCCGGGCTCCTCACGGGGCATGTGGTCCCAGGCGGCTGCCAGCACGATCCCGGCGATCAACCCGCCGAGGTGGGCTTCCCACGCGATCCGCGGGGCGAACAGGGGGAGGGCCAGGTTGAGCGCGAGGAGCAGGGCCAACTGGCCGAAGACCGCCCGACCGGCCGGGGTGTGACGCTGCCGGTAGCTGGCGGCGATCAGCGCGCCGAACAATCCGAAGATGGCCCCGCTGGCTCCCACGGCCGGCCCGGCTCTTCCGATCAGGTGGAACAAGGCGGCTCCGTTGACGCCCGCCGCCAGATAGAGCGACGCAAACGAGAGGGTGCCGAAGCGTCGTTCGATCGTGGGCCCGAACAACCACAGCGCCCAAGTGTTGAAGAGGATGTGCATGAAGTCGCTGTGGAGGAACATGGCCGACAGCACCCGCCACCACTCGCCCCGTTCGATGAGGGGCCGGAACTGTGATCCCTCCCGGAAGAAGCGGAGCCCGATCTCGGGAAAGAACTCCCCGATGAGGAAGACGGCCACGTTGACCACCATCAGGGCGATCGTGAGCGGGGTGGTGCGCCGGTCGACGTGGGTGACGGTCTGGGGCCGGATGATCCGGGTCGGGGTCACCCCGACGGCGCACTCCGGGCACTTCTGACCGACCGCGGCGTCGTGGGAGCACTCGGCGCAGATGGGGCGTCCGCAGTCGGAGCAGGCGAGACGCGTCGGCCGGTCGGGATGGCGGTAGCAGACGGCCGCAGCCCTCGAGACGGGATCCATGGGCGACCACGATACCGGTGGTGATCGGGTACCCCGACGCGCCGGGGGCGCCGAGCACCGGCCGGTGGTGGGTCACCGGTCGGTGCCGACGAAGTGCCCTCCGCCGATGACCAGCTCGCCCTCGAGGCCGACGACCTCCAGGCGACTGATGCCGCGCTGGGGGGAGCGTTCGATCCGAATCCGGCCGCCGCTCGACCACACCAGGTCGTCTCCGTCCGGGGTGCCGCCGAGAGCCCCGGCGAAGAACTCGGAGGCGGTTTCGGGTTCCGGGGTCCCGAGCACGACGCGCCGGAGTGTGGCGGCGACCCGGCCGCGGCTCGGCGGCTCCTCCCACCACGACGAGGGCCAATCGAGGCCCTCGAATTCGAGACCTTTGAGCGTCGTCTCGGCCACCTGGACCACGGTGCCGTGGGCGACTTCGGGGAGGAGGAAACACTCCTTCCAGACGGGGTTGGTCAGGTCGATGCCGAGGGGCTCGATGCCGATGCGGCGGAGGCGGTCGATCTCGGCGGCCAGGTCGTCGACGAGGAACGTGAGGTGGTGGGGCCCTTCCCCGTGACGGTCGAGGAAACGCACCAGGAAATCGGTGACCTCGGTCATGTGGGGCTCGAGGAGCTCCACCACCATGCCCTCGGCACCGACACGGACCTGGACACCCCGGAACCCCGGTCCGAACCCACCGTGGACGACTTCGGCGCCGAGCCGCTCCACCAGCCCGTCGAGGACCGGTTGGGCCGCCCGGAGCCCGAGGGCGACGTGATCGAGGTCGTGGTTCACCGGTGGCCGCCGGCGACCCGAGCGGTGAAACCGACGATCTCGGCGATCACCTCGTCGCGGTTGGTCTCGTTGACGAGTTCGTGGCGGGCCCCTTCGTACAGGCGGACGGTCAGGTCGTCCGTGGGGAAGCGGCGAGCCGCCTCCAGCGAGGTCTGATAGGCGACGAAGGGGTCGGCACAGCCGTGGAGGAACAGCACCGGGATCGTGATGCGGTCGGTCTCCTCGTTGAATCGATCGAGGGCGATCACCTCCGCCTCGAGCAGGGCCCGCTTGTAGCGGTCGCGGTACACGAGGGGATCGGAGGCGTACCGGGCGACCATCTCGGGATCCCGCGACATGCCGTCCCAGTTGGTGGGCGGATCGGGCATCTCCGGTTGCTCCAGCACGTTGCGGGCCCAGTGCCAGTCTCCGATGACGGCTCCCGCCAGGATCAAGCCGGCCAGCTCGCCGGGATGCCGCATGGCGTAGCGGGAGGCGAGGAGGCCACCCATCGAGTGGCCGAACATCACCACCGGCAGTCCCGCGAAGTCCTGCCGGGCGATCTCGGTCAACGTGGTCAGGTCGTCGACCACGTGTTCGAAGTCGGTGATCAACGCTCGCTCCCCCTCGCTGTGCCCGTGGCCCAGGTGGTCCTCGGCGTACACCGCAGACCCCACGGCGGTGAGGGCCTCGGCGACGTGGGCATAGCGACCGGAATGCTCGGCGTACCCGTGAACGAGGACGACGATGCGCCGCGCCTCACCCTCGGGCGGCCACATCCTGTAGAAGATCTCGCCCTCGGATCCGGGGAAGGTGCGCTCCTCCATGGGTCCTCCTTTCGCCGTGAGTCTCGCGCGCAGGCCCGGACACTGCTCCCGGCAATACCATGGCGGGAGTGCGCTGGTGGCTTCGCCCTCGGTGGATCGCCGGTCACCTGCTGGTGATCGTGACGATCGTGGCGTTCGTGAACTTCGGGTTTTGGCAGCTGCGCCGCCACGACGACAAGCGCGACTTCAACGACGCGGTCGAACGGGCGGCCTCGCTTCCCGCGATCGCACTGGAGGAGGTGTCGGGAGACGACGCCCTCTACCGGCGGGTGGTGGCGACGGGCGAGTACGACACCGGGGTCGAGGTGCTGGTGCTGCGGTCCCGCGAAGGATTGAGCGGGTATCACGTGCTCACGCCCCTGCGGCTCGTCGGCGGCGGGGTGGTGCTGGTGGACCGGGGCTGGGTGCCGCCCGAGTTCGACGAGCCACCCGTGGCTCCCGCCCGCCCCATCGAAGGAGTGCTCGAGGTCACCGGGTACCTGTGGCCTTCGGAGGAAGGCAGCATGCCTGACTCTCTCCCGGCCGTTGTGTCGCGCATCGACACGTCGGTGATCGGGGCCTTCACCCCCTATCCCCTGATGGGCCCCTATCTCTTGTTGCAGGCCCAGGACCCGGAGGTGCCCGGGGAGTTGCCGGTGCCGGTCGAACCACCAGAGGCCTCGCTGGGCCCCCACCTCGGCTACGCCGGTCAGTGGTTCCTGTTCACCGCGGTCGTGGTGATCGGGTACCCGATCCTGCTGTGGCGGACCTCCCGGTCTCAGTCGGCCAGGGTGAGGGCCTCGAGACGGTCGAACACGACCGACGCCCGCGAGAGTTGACCCTCGGCATCGAAGCAGGCCGCCAGCCGCCCGGCGTCGAGGGGGAGATCCGGGTCGTCGGCCAAGGAGTCGTGGAGAGAACCGTCCCCCGCCAGGTCGGCGGCGTGGCGTTGCACCACTCGGTAGGCGTCGTCGCGGGTCATGCCGGCCTCGACGAGCGCCAGGAGGACGGCCTGGCTGAAGACCACTCCCCGGGTGGCCTCGAGGTTGGCCCGCATGCGTTCGGCATCGACCTCGAGATCTCGGATGACGGAGGCCGTGCGGTCCAGCGCGAAGTCCAGAATGAGACAGGCATCCGGGAGGGTCACCCGCTCGACCGAGGAGTGGCTGATGTCCCGTTCGTGCCAGAGGGCGACGTTCTCCAGTCCGGTCAGCGCGTAGCCGCGCAGCAACCGAGCCAGCCCGGTGACGTTCTCGGACCGGATGGGATTGCGTTTGTGCGGCATCGCCGAGGAACCCTTCTGGTCTCTCCCGAAAGCCTCAGCGACCTCGGCGACTTCGGATCGGGAGAGATGGCGAATCTCGGTTGCGATCCGTTCCAGGACCGCCCCCATGACGGCCACCGCCGCCAGGAATTCGGCGTGGCGATCGCGGGCGACAACCTGGGTGCCGGCCGGCTCGGCTTCGAGACCCAGGGCCCGGCACACGTGCTCCTCGACCTCGGGGGGGACCTGGGCATAGGTGCCCACCGCTCCGCTCACCTTCCCGACCGATACCGTCCGGGTGGCTTGGCGCAGCCGGCGGTGACTCCGGGCCAGCTCGAAGGCCCACCCGGTGAGCTTGATCCCGAAGGTGGTGGGCTCGGCCCAGATGCCGTGGGTCCGTCCGACCATCAGGGTGGCGCGATGCTCCAGGGCCCGAGTCCGGATGACATCGAAGAGGGTCCGGGAGCGGCGGTCGAGGATCCCGGCTGCCTTCCGCAAGGCGGCACCGAGGGCCGTGTCGAGGACGTCGGAGGAGGTGAGTCCGTAGTGGAGCCAGGCGCCGTGCTGCGGCATGGCGGCGGCCAGCACGTCGGCGAACGCCGCCAGATCGTGGTGGATTTCGGCCTCCCGGGCCTTCCAGGCCTCGACGTCGACCGGTCCTGCGGCCCGCACCGCCTCGGCCGCGCCGGCGGGGGCCACGCCGAGCGCCGTCCAGCCTTCGAGTGCCAGCGCCTCGACCTCTTGCCATCGATCCAGCTTGGCTCGTTCGCTCCAGACGGCGGCCATCTCGGGGAGGGAGTAGCGCTCGATCATGAGCGTCGCAGGGTGGCTTCGCGGTCGGGCCCGACGGAGACCATCGTGATCGGCACCCCGGCGATCTCCTCGACGCGGGCGATGTAGGCCTGGGCGGGCGCGGGGAGGTCGCCGAAGGTGCGAGCTCCGGTGATGTCCTCCGACCAGCCGGCCACTTCTTCGTAGATCGGCTCGCATTGGTAGAGCACCCGCTGCTGGCGGGGGAACTCGTCGTACCGCGTTCCCTGCGATTCGTAGGCGACGGCGATCTTGAGGGTCGGGAAGGCGGAAAGCACGTCGAGTTTCATCAGAGCCAGTTCCGTGAGACCGTTGACCCGAACCGCGTATCGCAGCGCCACCGCGTCGAGCCATCCGCACCGGCGCCGCCGGCCCGTCACCGTGCCGTACTCGCCACCGATCTGCACCATCTGCTCGCCGACCTCGTCGTCGAGTTCGGTGGGGAACGGTCCGCTTCCGACCCGGGAGATGTAGGCCTTGGCGATGCCGAGCACCGTGTCGACGGCGTGCGGCCCGATCCCGGTGCCGGTGAGTGCCCCGCCGACCGTCGGGTTCGACGAGGTCACGAACGGGTAGGTGCCGTGGTCGATGTCCAGCAGCGTGGCCTGGGCTCCCTCGAAGACCAGGCGCTTGTCGTCCCGGATCGCCTCCCACAGCAACAGCGACGTGTCCGCCACGTGGGGTTCGAGACGGGCGGCGTAGCCGAGGTACTCGTCGGCGATCTCGTCGGGATCCATCGGCAGCTGGTTGTAGACCTTCGTGAGGAGCTTGTTCTTGTCCTTGAGGACGGTGTGGAGCTTGTCGCGGAAGATCTTGGCGTCGTAGAGGTCCTGGACCCGGATCCCCTCGCGGGAGTACTTGTCCATGTAGGCCGGGCCGATGCCCCGTTTGGTCGTCCCGATCTGCTGCTTGCCCAGGTAGCGCTCCCGAACGGCGTCGAGCTTGCGGTGGTGCGGCATGATCAGGTGGGCGTTTCCGGACAGCCGCAGCCGGGAGGGATCCACGTTGCGTTCGATGAGGGCATCCATCTCCCCGATGAGGACCGCAGGGTCGATCACGCAACCGTTGCCGATGATGGGGGTGACGTGGGGGTAGAGGACGCCGCTCGGGATCAGGGTGAGCGCGAAGGTCTCGCCTTCGACGACGATGGTGTGACCGGCGTTGTTGCCGCCCTGATAGCGGACGACCACATCGGCTTCCCGGGCCAGGAGGTTGGTGACCTTGCCCTTTCCCTCGTCACCCCATTGGGCGCCGACGATCACGGTCGCGGGCATGGTGAGAACCTCCGGCCGATCCGAGGGGATGGTAGTGGGCCTCCGCGCCGCAACCCTGCAGATTCGAAGTCGCACTACCCTTTTCTCAATCGGAGGTTGCCGTGCCGCGGATCCGCGCCGACTCCATAGAGCAGCACAAGACCTTGACTCGCCGTGAGATCCTCGATGCGGCGGCGGGCCTGTTCCGCACCCAGGGATACACACCGACCAATCTGGGCGACATCGCCGCGTTCGTCGGGATCGGCCGTACCACGCTCTATGAGTACTTCACCGACAAGGAAGACATCCTGGTCAGCCTCGTCGAGGCCGAGATGCCGGCGGTGATGGACAAGATGCTGGCCGATCTCCCCGATGCGATGTCGAGCCGGGAGCGGCTGGGTGAGCTGATCGTGAGGGGCCTCGAGTTCGTGTCGACCGAGAACGCTCTCGGTTCGATGATCATGCGAGAGCTCCCCAGCTTGTCGGGCGACGGCCAGCGTCGGGCCCGGATTGCTCACGGCAGGTTGGCCCAGGCCGTCACCGACGCCTGCCGGCGCGGCATCGAGCGAGGGGAGTTCCGAACCATGGATCCCGAGGATGCCGGGCGGCTCGTGTACACGATCATGATGTCGGCCGGGCAGAACCTGCGGCGATCGGCGGAAGCGGAGGAAAACTTCCGGGAGACCGCCGAGACCATCGTGGGCATCGTGTTCGACGGTTTGGCGGCGAAACCGTCCGGTTGAGCTAGCGGTCGGCCGGCGGCTCCGGGGGCGAGTAGTCGACGTCGATGCGGGCCTGGATGGCTCCGGCGTTGGGGCCGTCGACGAGCTTGGCGAACACGATCAGCCGCTGCTGAGCCGAGTAGCGGGGGTTACAAGTGGTCAGCGTCAACCAGGCCCCGTTCCACTGCTCGGTGACCCACACCCCGGTGGGGGGCACGATCCTGTCCGCCACCACCTCGTAGGTGTGGGTTCCGGTCAGGGTCTCGATGAAGATGGCATCACCGGGTTCGAGTTCGTTCAGGTCGTAGAAGGGGGCACCGTTGGTGGTGCGATGCCCGCTGATCACTGCGTTGCCGGGTTGACCGGGGAGTGCGGTCCACGGCATGTGACCGGGCCCCTTGGCGAGGTCGGCGACCCCCACGCCTTCGACGATCATCCAGTCGACCCCGGCCTCGGGGATCAGGATGCGGCCCAGGACCTCTCCCTCCGGGGGCGCGACCTCGTGGAGGATCCCGGGGATATCGGGTGGCGCGACGGTGGTCGTGGTCACGCCCGGAGTCGGGGGTGCCGTGACGACCGGATCGTCGTTGAATACGGGTCGGCCTTCGGCCGCAAAGCCGTCGAAGGTCCCCGCCTCGGAGGCGGCCAGGGCGAGCCGGTTCTCGAATTCCATCTCGAACTCGGCCTGATGGCGGGCGGTGGCGATCCCGGTGCCCCACAGTTGATAGGCGATCACCCCGACCATCCCGAGCCCGATGAGGATCACGACGGAGGCGAGCGTCAGCAGGGCCTTGCGTCGCCGGGACCACTCCCTCGGTCTCACGAGGAGGGAGATCTGGCGCGACCGACCGCCGGGGGAGTCGGCACCCTCGATGACGAGATCGACGGTGTCGGAATCGGTTTCGGCCCTCGGTCTGCTCACCGTGACAACCTACACCACTATCGGTGGTTATGGGAGGGGGTGCCCTCAGTCGCAGGGTACCTGGTGGCTGCCGGCCGAGCAGGTGTCGCGGCCCGGTCCGCCCTTGAGGAGGTCGGGCACGTCGGTGATGCGGCCGCCGTTCAGCGGTCCGGCGTGGAGGACGTCGTTGCCTCTTTGCCCGTAGAGCTTGTCGATGCCGCCGCCTCCGTCGATGTGGTCGCGCCCACCGCCGCCGCGGATCTTGTCTCGCCCGGCACCGCCGCAGATGACGTCGTTGCCGCCCCTGCCGTCGATGACGTCGCTTCCGCCCAGTCCGTGGATCACGTCGTCGCCGGGAGTCCCGGTGATGACGTCGTCGCCGCCGGTGCCGAGGATGGTCGGCTCGTGGCCCTGGCACAACTGGTAGTCACGAACGACCGGTTCGGAGCGGCCGGAGACGAAGTCGACTCCGACGTTGTAGTCGGTGACGGTGACCCTGGCCGACGAGATACCCTCGAAGTTCCCACCGCCCGCCTTCACCTGGTGGCGGCCGGCGCCGGCCCGCACCGCGTAGCCGCCCCCGGCGCCGGTGGTGGTCGAGCGGTCGCCGACGGTGACGGTGACCCCGGCGATTCCCTCACCGGGATCCATGCGCCCGTTGCCGTTGCGATCGTCGAAGACGACCCCGGTGACGAAGGTGTCGGTCTCGTTGCGGTAGGCGGTGTGGACGGCCCAGTAGTTGCTGGTCTGGCTGCGGCCCACGCCGATCTCGGTGTGGGTGCCGAACCAGCCTTGGCCGAAGAGGTGACGACGGTGCCCCGCTGATTGGGCGAAGCTGCCGAGCACGTTGAAGGGCACCGGACTCCCGGCGTGGAGGGATTCGATGTTGTTGGCGTCGTCGTCGAGGGCCGCCGGCAAGGGGTAGCCGTGGTCGCGGGCCAGCTCGTTGGGCCATACTCCCGTCACCCTGCTGCGATGGTCGAAGTAGTCGTGGTCGGCCATCTCGTTCGCCTTGAACGCGGCCGACGCGGCCAGCTGGCTGTTGAGGGCCAGCGGGGGTCGGGGGAGGGCACCCTCGAGGTCGATGCCGGTGGCCACCTGGTAGGCCGCGGGGTCCCAGCGGGCCAGGTTCAGCTCGTAGAGGAGCGCCTGCTCGTCGTCGGCCACCGAGCGCGATTCGGCGGCGGCGGGGAGTTGGACCATCAGGGCCACCACCGTCACGGCCGCACCGATCAGTCGCCACCAGCGCCGGCCGGTCGTGTCCTCCAAACGAATACCCGAAGTAGTCATCTGGGGCTTGCATCGTCAAGGTCTAGGGTCTGCTTGAGTCCTTCTTGCCCACAGAGAGTGGTGTCTAGGGCGGCGATGTGACTCAACCATTCCAACCATGAAGAGTGGTTGAGTGACTACGGAGAGTTGTCAACACGACGAGATTCGGGTAGCTTGAGCTCGCCGGTTAGATTGCCGGCGGCTGAGATCCGGTCGGGCTGAGGCCGGGTGACAAGGACAAGGGAGTTTCGGCATGAGTCTTCGTTCCCGCGTGGGGCCCTCGCTGGTGGCGATGGGCACCGTGTTGCTGCTGGTGGCCGGGTTTCTGGTCCTGTTCCAGCCGAGCGCTGTGGCCCAGGGCGGACCCCCGGGCAACAACGGCGGGCACCCCGACGGTGTGGGAGACGACAAGGACTTCGAGAACCCGGTCGTGGATGTGGTGACGGTGATCGTCGTCGATGGCGTGTCCATCGAGATCACCGGAATCGACAACAACGACAATCCCGGCGACGGCTCGGAGTCCTTCTCCTGGGTTGTGATCGGAGATACCAATATCACCGGCTACGTGAAGATCGGTGACGAGCACCTTGCATTCTCGGGTACCTCGGGCACGACACCGATCCGGGAGAACCAGAACGGTCAGCCACAGACGATCTCGCACTTCGACATCGCTGGGGTGACCGCTCCGCCGGACTCTTCGACGCCGCCGGACTCTTCGACGCCGCCGGACTCTTCGACGCCGCCGGACTCTTCGACGCCGCCGGACTCTTCGACGCCGCCGGACACCAGCAGGCCGGTGGTTGCGTCACCGGTGACGGCGGCCGGAGCATCGCCCACCACGGCGGCCCCACGCCCGCCGAGCATCGACCCGAACGCGGTGACGACCACGTCGTTGGGGGCGCCGCCGGAGGAGCCGACGACGACCGAAGTGTCGCCGCCGGTCGTGGTGGACCCGACCGTGCTGCCCAATACGGGCGTTGCATTTCCATTGGCGGCGTTGCTGATTGGAGCGCTGGGGATGTTCACGCTCGGGTTTGGGCTCCTCTTCATGACCGCTCGGATGACACCGGGCCGGGTGTCGCGCTAGCGGCGCGTCGATCGGGTCGGGCGGTTGCCTCTCTCGAGTTATCCCCAAATGTGAGGATGGCGACAGAACACCGAGAGTGCATGCTGTGGAGGCGGCCACCGAGGATGGCGAGGGCACTTGATGAAAACATTGAGTAGTTCTTTCGACTACGAAGGGTTGTCGAAAGCCGCTGCAAGGTGTACGCTGATATTGTTCCCGACGCGCGGAGTATGCTGCGGGGACTTGAAAACGGGCTGAGCATCGGGCACGTCTTCCCGACGTGTCTGTGAGGGCAAGGAGGCGACGATGACTGCTACCGCAAGAGGGGCCCGTGGGTTGATCATTTTGGGGGTGGTGCTCCTGCTTGTGGCGGGTCTGCTGGTTTTGGCGGGTTTGCCAAAAGCCGCAGCTGCAGCCCCGGGTCCATCGACGCACTGGATGGTCTGTCACAACGGGGCCAAGCTGACATTCTCTGGGCTACCGAACGGGCATGCGGTGGTCACGTCGACTGGAGCCACCACGTGGAACATCGACCCAAACGCCAAGGGCGCGGGTCACGAGTCTGATGAGTTCTTCAAGCCGAACACGGATACCGACACGTACACCATCGTCTCGGGCAATTACAGCGGCAATATTGTTACTACCTGGGACAGCAACACCGTATGTGCTGCCGTAGACCTCGGCGAGATCGAGGTGATCAAGGATCTGAATCCTGCGACTGATCCTGGTTTGTTCAACCTGCAGATCGGTGGGGCGACCGAAGCCGCCAATGTTGGAGACGGCGGCACGACTGGGTTGGTGGTGGTCACCGCTGGTGACTATGCGGTGGGAGAGACGGCGGGCACCGCCACCGATCTCAACGACTACGTGTCATCGACCTCGTGTGTTGAGGCATCGGGTGGGCCTC
Source organism: Acidimicrobiia bacterium (assembly GCA_041551965.1). Classification (GTDB taxonomy): domain Bacteria; phylum Actinomycetota; class Acidimicrobiia; order Spongiisociales; family UBA11373; genus JBFELU01. Next base: position 133 of record JBFELU010000043.1, on the reverse strand, counting down.
CTGACACTGATGGGACGGTGACGGTGGCCAAGGATGATGTGTGGACCTGCACCATCACCAACACCCGCAAGGTCGGCGAGATCGAGGTGATCAAGGATCTGAATCCTGCGACTGATCCTGGGTTGTTCAACCT
>JBFELU010000042.1:0-21539 GCA_041551965.1 Acidimicrobiia bacterium | reverse complement strand
AGGTCGACGACGCAGTACACGCAGTCGTACTCCTCCTGGAGCTCCACCCAATTCCGCAACGCCCCCAGGTAGTTGCCGATGTGGATGTTTCCCGTCGGCTGCAAGCCCGAGAAGATCTTCTTGCGTTCCACCATGCCTCCCCGACGGACCGCCGGTCCGAGGGAGGGTAGCAGTCACCACGGAGGCCCCGGCGGGAGGCCCCCGGCGGGCCATCGGGACCACCGAATCGGCCATCCGGCCCTAGCCTTGACCATCCCTTCCCGCCAGGATGTTCCCCGCGTACACGAAGAGGCCGTTCGGCGAGCGCGCCGCCGGCCATGGGTAATGGAGCGGCAATGACCCCCAAACTCGATGCGACCAAGCTGGCCGACTGGGAGATCGCCGAGGCGGCCGAAGCGACCATGAAGCCCTTCGTGCCACTCGCCAAGGAGCTCGGTCTCGAGGACGACGAGCTGATCCCCTACGGCACCGCACTCGGCAAGGTCGACTACCGCAAGGTCCTGTCCCGATTGGAGGACGCCCCGAGCGCCAAGTACATCGACGTGACCGCCATCACCCCGACCCCCTTGGGTGAGGGGAAGACCACCACCGGGATCGGGCTGATCCAAGGCCTCGGCAAGGTGGGCAAGCGGGTCACCGGTGCGATCCGTCAGCCCAGCGGCGGGCCCACCTTCAACATCAAGGGCTCGGCCGCCGGCGGGGGTCTGGCACAGTGCATCCCCCTCACGCCGTTCTGTCTCGGGCTCACCGGCGACATCGATCGAATCACCAACGCCCACAACCTGGCCATGGTGGCGCTCACATCCCGGATGCAGCACGAACGCAACTACGACGACGCCCGGCTGGCCAAGGCCGACCTCACCCGGCTCGACATCGATCCCGAGCGCATCGAGCTCAAGTGGGCCATGGACTTCTGCGCCCAGGCGCTGCGCAACATCGTGATCGGCCGGGGCGGCAAGATGGACGGCTTCGAGATGGAATCGGGATTCCAGATCACCGTCTCCAGCGAGATCATGGCGATCCTCGCAGTGGCCACCGACCTGGCAGACATGCGCCGTCGAATCGCCCAGATCATCGTGGCGTACGACAAGCAGGGGAATCCGGTCACCACCGCCGATCTCGAGGTCGACGGGGCGATGACCGCCTGGATGGTGGAGGCGCTCAACCCGACGCTGATGCAGACGATCGAGGGCCAGCCGGTCTTCGTCCACGCCGGCCCGTTCGCCAACATCGCCATCGGTCAGAGTTCGATCATCGCCGACAAGATCGGGACCAAGCTCTCCGACTACCACGTCACCGAGAGCGGCTTCGGCGCCGATATCGGCTTCGAGAAGTTCTGGAATCTGAAGTGCCGCTTCTCGGGCATCACCCCGAACGCGATCGTCCTCGTGGCCACGATCCGGGCTCTCAAGATGCACGGCGGCGGCCCGGACGTGAAACCCGGCCTGCCCCTCGACGCCGCCTACACGGAAGAGAACCTCGAGTTGGTCGAGAAGGGCTGCGAGAACCTGATCGCTCACATCGAGACCGTGAAGAAGAGCGGGGTCCGGCCGGTGGTATGCGTCAACGGCTTCTACACCGACACCGACGCCGAGATCGCCCTGGTGCGGCGCATCGCCGAGGAGAACGGTGCGCTCGCGGCGCTCTCCACCCACTGGCTCGACGGGGGTGAGGGATCGATCGAGTTCGCCGAGGCCGTCATCGAGGCGTGTGAGGAAGAGCCCCAGTTCAGGTTCCTCTACGACCTCGACCTGCCGCTGCGCGACCGCATCGAGATCATCGCTCGCGAGGTCTACGGGGCGAATGGTGTCACCTACACCGATGAGGCCGAGGAGAAGGTCAAGGCACTCGAGGGCGATCCCCGGATGGCCGAGTTGGGCACCTGCATGGTGAAGACCCACCTCAGCCTCTCCCACGATCCCGATCTCAAGGGCCGGCCGACCGGATGGACGCTCCCGATCCGCGACATCCTCATCTACCAGGGCGCCGGGTTCGTGGTGCCGGTCGCCGGAGCGATCAAGCTGATGCCGGGGACGGCGTCGAACCCCGCCTACCGGGGCATCGACGTCGACGTCGAGACCGGCAAGGTCGAGGGCTTGTTCTGAGGAACGTGGCGGAGGGGGTCACCGACCCCTCTTGGCGGGTCGGCCGACGGGGATCACGTACAACGGGCGGTGGAGCGCCGGCAAGCTCAGCGCCTCTTGGACCGATTCGTCCTCGAACGCCCCCACCGGCACCGAGCCCAGGCCCAGGGCGACGGCGGCGAGCAACACGTTCTGGGCCACGTGTCCTGCTTCGAGATTCAGGTAGCGCCAGGCGCGATCCCCGTACTCCACAGCGGTGCGGGCCAGCACCGCGCTGAGGACCATCACGAATGGGGCATCCGCGACGAGGGCCTGATCGAGGGATGCCGACGACAGCGATCGTCTCCGATCACCGGTGGCCATGACCTCGATCGCATGGTCGGCGGGAAGGTAGTGGACCACTTGCTGCCGATCCGCGGCATAGACCTCGACCGGGTAGTGGGCACCGGCCGAGGGTGCCGTCCGCCGACCCTCGTCGTCGCTGATGCCCTGGGCGGCCCAGAACAGCGCGGAGACCTCTTCGTCGGTGAGCGGCTCATCGAGGTAGGAGCGAACGGAGCGGCGTTGCATCAAGACGCCGCCGAACTCGACTGCGGGAATCACAGGCTTGGGCAATTCGATCCGTTTGGGTCCGGTCGCGCTCACCTTTCCTCCCGGCCGGAGTCACTCCCACCCTAGGCTGCTCACTCGGAGCCAGAGCCGGCCGCCGGCACGACGGTCCGGCCCGTCCGCCGACGCGGCCGACTTGCTCCTACCATCCCGTTCGTGTTCGTCGGCACCATCACCAACGTCGTCGCAGTCCTCGTCGGCAGCACGGTGGGCGCGGTGGCCGGGACCCGATTCCCCGATCGGCTCCGGGAGATGGTCATGCTCTCGCTCGGCCTCCTTACGATCGCCCTCGGGATCCGTGAGACCCTGCCGACCGACGACTTCGTGCTGGTGCTCGGTGCCGTGCTCTTGGGAGCGGTGATCGGCGAGCTGTTGCGCATCGAGGACGCCCTCCACCGGCTTGGTGATGCGCTCCAGCGTCGCTTCGCCGGACACCCCGAGGACCCGGAGATCGACGTTGCCGCCCCCGAGCTGGCGGTCAAGGACCTCGCCGGCCCTCATCGAGGCCGGTTCAGTGAGGGCTTCGTGATCGCCTCCCTGGTCTTCTGCATCGGACCCCTGACGCTGGTCGGCGCCATCGAAGACGGGCTCGGCGACCCCGAGCTCTTGTTGGTCAAGTCGGGCCTCGACGGCTTCGCCGCCATCGCGTTCGCGTCCGTCTACGGCTGGGGCGTCGCCTCGGCGGCGTTGACGGTGATCACCCTGCAGGGAGGGATCGCCCTCGGTGCCGGGTTGCTGGAAGACGTTCTGACCGATCCGATGCTCGATGCGCTCGGTGCCGCCGGCGGTGTGCTCCTCATCGGGATCGGGATCCGGCTTCTCGATCTCCGCGAGATCCGGGTGGCCAACCTGCTCCCGGCGATCGTCCTGGCACCGCTGTTCGCCCGCATCTGGGCCTAACGGAAGAACTCCAGCAGAGACCGGACCATGCGGGCGGTGGCTCCCCACAGGGTCCCCGCGGGGAACTCGTAGAACCACAGGGTGTGTCCGTGCCACTCCTCAGTGGCCCAGTGCTCCTCGACCAGCAACTCCGCAATGGTGGGCTCGATGACCGCATCGACCTCGAAGGGCTCCATGCGGAGTTCGGTCGGCCGCGCGATGCGAGCCACGATCGGCACGATCAGCATCTCCTCCGACCGCGTCGAGACCGGGGGAAGACCGCCGAGGACCTCCACCGACTCGGGGGGGATCCCGACTTCCTCCCAGGCCTCACGAAGGGCGGCCGCCACCGGCCCATCGTCGGTGGGGTCGATCATCCCGCCGGGGAACACGACGTCGCCGGCATGGGTCCGCATGCCGTCCGGCCGCCGGGTGAGCACGAGGCGCAGCTCGCCGGAGTCCTCGTAGATGGGCACCAACACCGCGGCCCGCATGCCCTCGGGCCGAGCGACGGGAGAAAGCGCAGCGAGGGGAGCCCACAGGGCTTGCATCGGGGCATGGTAGGTCCGATACTCTTCCGCTCGTGGCCCGCTCTCTCGCCCCCGCCGCACGGCAGACCAGCCGTCTCGTGCTGCGCCCGTTCAAACGGCGGGACGCCGACGCAATCGTCGAGGCGGTTCGAGCGTCGCTCGACGATCTGGTGCGGTGGCTCCCCTGGGCCCATCGCGACTACAGCCGCTCCGAGGCGCTCCGATTCATCCGTGAGAGCAACAGCGCCTGGGCCGAAGGGCGGGCCTTCGATTTCTCCATCCGGTGGCGGGACGACCCGAAGAGACACCTGGGGAACGTGTCGGTTTGGCACACGTCGCGCCGGGAGCGCTCCGGCGAGATCGGATACTGGGTCAGGAGCGACACCACCCAGCACGGGGTCGCCACCGAGGCCGCCGCCCGTGTCGTGCAACTGGCGTTCGACGAGCTGCGGCTGCACCGGGTCACCCTGCGCATCGCCACCGGGAACCGGGCCAGCGAGCGGATCGCCGAGAAGCTGCGCTTCACTCGGGAGGGCCTGCTCCGCAAGGAGGTCCTCGTCGGCGGCGAGTGGATGGACCACTCCCTGTGGGCCATCCTCGAGGAGGAATTCCGGGCGTACCGCGATCACTACCTCGCCGGGGGGCTGCTTCTCCCCTGACCACCGCGTAGCGTGAGGAGTGCCGACAGAGAGGATTCACGATGCGCCCCGCCTTCGCCGTGCTCGCCCTCTTGCTGCTGACGACCGGATGCTCCGATGACGATCGCGTCGAGATCCAAGGGTCGGGCAACGTCGTCACCGAGACCAGGACCGTGGCCGAATTCGAGGAGATCTCGATCGCCGGGTTCGGTGAGGTCGTCGTCGATGTGGGCCCGGAACCATCGCTGATCGTGGAAGCCGAGGACAACGTCGTGCCCTACCTGGTCACCGAGGTGGTGGGTGGCACCCTCGAGATCACCAGCGAGGAAGACGCTTCCTTCCAGAACGTGCGGGAGCCCCTCTACCGAGTCACCGTCCCCAGCCTGACCGACGTGTCGATTGCAGGCAGCGGCGGCGTGACGGCATCGAATCTCGACGGCGGGACGTTCGAGGTGACGATCTCCGGATCAGGCGACGTGATCCTCACCGGGTCGATGGCGTCGCTTGCGGTGACCATCAACGGATCGGGGACCTTCCTCGGCGGGGATCTCGTGGTGGACGACGCCGAGGTGAGCATCTCGGGGAGCGGCACGATCGTCGTGCACGCCACCGCGACCCTCGACGCTTCGATCGCCGGATCGGGGACGATCACCTATCTCGGTGATCCCGTCCTGACACAGACCATCTCGGGCAGCGGCACCATCACCGAGGGGTGAGCCGACGCGACGAACGGCCCCCGCAGGGGCCGTTCGTCCGGGATCGGAGACGGTCTAGAAGTCCATGCCACCGGGGGCGCCACCCGGCATCGGAAGCGGAGTGTCCTCCTTCATCTCAGCGATCAGCGCCTCGGTGGTGATCAACAGGGCCGCGATCGATGCCGCATTCTGCAGCGTGGAACGGGTCACCTTGGCGGGATCGGTGATCCCACCCTTGACCAGGTCCTCGAAGTCGCCGCTCTGGGCGTTGAAGCCGTGGGAGCCGTCGAGCTCGCGAACCCGCTCGACGATCACGCCGCCCTCATAGCCGGCGTTGGCCGCGATCTGGCGAAGCGGTTCCTCGAGAGCCTTCCGCACGATGGTGCGGCCGGTCTTCTCGTCGAGCGTGCCGCCGCGCATCTTGTCGACGGCGCCCTGAGCCCGCAGCAGCGCCACCCCGCCGCCGGGCACGATGCCCTCTTCGACGGCGGCCCGGGTCGCCTGGATGGCGTCCTCGATGCGGTGCTTCTTCTCCTTGAGCTCCACCTCGGTGGCGGCGCCGACCCTGATGACGGCTACGCCGCCGGCCAGCTTGGCGAGACGCTCGCTGAGCTTCTCGCGATCCCAGTCCGAGTCGGACCCCTCGATCTCACGGCGGATCTGCTTGATCCGGGCCTCGACGTCGGTATGGCTGCCGGCGCCCTCGACCACGGTGGTGTCATCCTTGGTCACGACGACCTTGCGGGCCTTGCCCAGCATGTCGACGGTCACGTTCTCCAGCTTCAGACCCACCTCTTCCGAGATGACGGTCGCACCGGTGAGGATGGCGATGTCCTGGAGCATCGCCTTGCGGCGCTCCCCGAACCCGGGGGCCTTGACGGCCACCGACGGGAAGGTGCCGCGGATCTTGTTGACCACCAGGGTGGCGAGGGCCTCGCCCTCGACGTCCTCGGCGATCACGACGAGCCCCTTGCCGGCCTGCATCACCTTCTCGAGCACCGGGAGCAGGTCGTGCACCGCGGTGATCTTCTGGTTGGCGACGAGGACGTAGGGGTCCTCGAGCACCGATTCCTGCCGGTCGGGATCGGTGATGAAGTACGGGGAGATGTAGCCCTTGTCGAACTGCATTCCCTCGGTGAAGGTCACGTCCACGCCGAAGGTCTGGCTGTCCTCGACGGTGATGACACCCTCGTTGCCGACCTTGGCCATGGCCTCGGCCACCTTCTCACCGACCACCGCGTCGGCCGCCGAGTTGGCGGCGACGTAGGCGATCTTCTCGGTGTCGTGCGCATCGATGGGCTCCGAGGTCTCCTGGATGAACTCCACGACCTTGGCAACAGCCTCTTCGATGCCCCGCTTCAACTCCATCGGGTTGGCGCCGGCGGCGACGTTGCGCAGGCCCTCGTGGACCATGGCCTGGGCCAACACGGTGGCCGTCGTCGTGCCGTCACCGGCCACGTCGTTGGTCTTGGTGGCCACTTCCTTGGCGAGCTGGGCGCCCATGTTCTCCCAGGCGTCCTCGAGCTCGACTTCCTTGGCGATCGTGACACCGTCGTTGGTGATCGTGGGAGCGCCCCACTTCTTCTCGAGCACGACGTTGCGGCCCTTGGGGCCCAGCGTCACCTTGACGACGTTGGCCAGCTTGTCGACGCCGGCCTCGAGGCCGCGCCGGGCGTCCTCGTTGAACTTCAGTTCCTTGGCTGCCATTCAGATTCCTCCGTATCAGCCGATGACGGCGAGAACGTCGCGGGCCGAGAGGATGAGATAGTCCTCGCCCTCGTACTTGACTTCGGTGCCGCCGTACTTCGAGTAGACGACCAGGTCGCCGACCTTCACGTCCATGGGCACCCGCTCCCCGTCCTGGAAATCGCCCGGACCCACGGCGAGGACCTCGCCGAGCTGGGGCTTCTCCTTGGCGGTGTCGGGAATCACCAGGCCGCTGGGGGTACGGGCCTCGTCATCCTCTTGGGCCTTGACGACCACGCGGTCGCCCAAAGGCTGCAGCTTCATCGAGTCCCTCCTTGGGTTTAGCACTCGCTGATTGCGACTGCCAAGATTAGCACTCTACCGTATCGAGTGCCAGCAGAGGCCGTCCGAGAGTGCTAAGAGGCGGGCCGAGCGGGGCCGGGGGGGATCACTCCCACCATCCGCCCACCTTCGACCACGATCCGCGGGCGTCGGGCCCGGGTCGGCACCCGGGCGCCCCTGCCCACCACGTCGCGACGGCGCAGCGGCACCATGGCCGCCGCGGCCGGCCCCGAAGCACCCTCCACCGTGATCACTCCCACCACCCGTCCCCTCTCGACCACCGGGACCGGGGCCCCGGTCGCCCGGGCGGCGGCCACCGCGTCCGCACCGGCGGCGGCGGAGAGGGGGCGGCCCGGAGCCACGGCCAACGCCCCGGCCGCCTCGCTCGGTCGTGACTCGGTCGCCACCCGAAACAGGAACCACCCCACCGGCACGTTCAACAGCGCCACCGGAGCATTCGCCGCCGTGGCCGCCACCACTCCACCGGCCGCCACCAAGACCCCGATCCCCCGGCCCACGCCGGCGGCGCGCATCGTGGCCTCCTCGGGATCGCCGAGCCTCCGCGACAGCACCGAACGCAGCACCCGGCCCCCGTCGAGCGGCAGACCGGGCAGCAGGTTGAACCCCGCCACCGCCAGGTTGACCACCGCCAGCAGCCCGAGCGCATCGGCCGCCTCCTCCCAGCGCCCCTCCAGCGCCGCGGCGCCACCCCACAACACCCCGGCTGCGACCAGCGACGCCACCGGACCGGCCAGCGCCACCGCGGATTCATGACGCCGATCGCCGGTCTCCATCTCGGTGTACCCGCCGAAGACGAACAGCGTCACCCGATGCACCGTCACGCCCCGCCGCCGGGCCACCACTGCATGACTCAACTCATGCGCCAGCACGCCGGCCAGGAGCAACAGCGCCCCCACCGCGCCGATCGCCGCGGCCGAGAGCCATCCCGCCCCGTCGGCCACCGCCCTACCCAGAAACGTCGCGGCGACCAGCAGGGAGATCACCAGCCAGGACCACCCCACCCGAACGGGAACACCGAAGATCACGAACCGAGGCGCAGCGAACTGTCCACGTCGCCGTCGAGGGGCCCGATCTCACCCCGCTCCAGGCGGAAGACCCCGGCGGCGGCCACCATCGCCCCGTTGTCGGTGCACAGCGCCGGGGAGGGCAGGAACAGGGCGATCTCGCGGCGCTCGGCCTCCTCGACCAGCCGAGACCGCAGCCGCCGGTTGGCCAGAACCCCGCCGCCTCCGGCCACGGCCGGTACCCCGGTCGCTTCGACGGCGTTGAAGGTCTTGGAGACGAGGACGTCGATGATGGCCTCCTGAATCGAAGCGGTGAGATCGGCCATCGGGGGAAGCGTTCCCGCCTCGTGATGCTTTCGGATATAGGTCGTCACCGAGGTCTTCAAGCCGGAAAACGAGAAGTCGTAGGGGCGGTCGGGCAATGCCCGGGGGAAATCGACTGCGTCCGGATCGCCCCCCTCCGAAGTCGCATCGATCGCCGGTCCGCCGGGGAAGCCGAGGCCGAGGAATCGGGCGAGCTTGTCGAACGCCTCCCCGGCCGCATCGTCGATCGTGGAACCCATGACCTCGTAGTCACCCCAATCCCGCATATGGACGATCTGGCTGTGACCGCCCGAAGCCAGCACCACCACCGCCGGCGGCCGGAAATCGGCGTGTTCGAGGCGGGGGGCGAACAAATGGCCCTCCATGTGATCGATCCCCAGGAAAGGCTTCCGAAGGGCCCAAGCCAGCGTCTTCCCGTAGGAGAAGCCGACCATGAGGGCCCCCACCAGGCCGGGTCCCCGGGTGGCTGCGACCGCGTCGAGATCCATCTGATGGACCCCCGCCGAAGACAAGGCGCGGTGGGTGAGCGAACGAATCGACTCGACGTGAGCCCGGGCGGCCACCTCGGGCACCACCCCACCGAACCGGGCATGGGCCTCGACCTGCGACGCCATCACGTTCGAGAGCACGTCGAAGCCCCGGACGACGGCCACCGCCGTTTCGTCGCACGAGGTCTCGATGCCGAGGACGAGCGGGTTCATACCAGGCCCTCCGAGATTCGGCGCAACCGATCGCGGTACTCCTCGGTGTCGATATCGATCGCCCACATGACCAGCGCATCCTCGTCGCGGTAGTAGTTCTTCCGAAGCCCCACCGGGGCGAAGCCGAATCGGCGGTAGAGGCGCTGCGCCGGGGCGTTGGACAGGCGCACCTCCAGGGTCAGGTGGGCGGCCCCCGCCTCGACGGCGGCATCGGCCAACTCCAGCATCATCCGGGTCCCCAGGCCGTTGCCCCGGACTTCGGGGACCACTGCCAACGTGGTGATGTGAGCGTCTTCGTCGACCAGCAGCATCCCCCCGTAGGCGATGAGCTCACCGTTGCCGTTCTCGGCGACCAGATACACCCGATTGGCGCGGGCCAGTTCGTCGCGGAAGACCCCCTCGGACCACGGGGTCTCGTAGATCTCCGCCTCGAGCACCGCCAACAGGGCGATGTCGGCGGTCTCCATCGGCCGGAATGTGACGGTCACTGCTCCCATGCCCCCTCCGAGCGGAAATCGGACCAATTGATGGCAACGTCCGGCTCCCGCAGGTAGCGAGGGCGGAGCTCCTCCGGATTCGGGTAATCGCCGCGTGCCGCCCGGCCCTCGGCGATGTCGAGCACCGACTCGGCCGCCGGGTACCGGGGTCGGCCGGTGCGGATCCCATGCAAGCCCCGGAAGATGCCGTCGGGCAACGAGGGCCAATCCCCCACCACCAGGCAGTCCCGATGGTCCGACTCCAGCATCGCCCGGAAGTGATCGGCCGACACCAAATCGATGGCTCCTTCGCGCACCACGCCGCCCGGCACCGGTTGGTAGGGGGCCACCGCGACCTCGCCCCGGCGGGCATCGACCACCGACCAGATCCTTCGATGAGTCGTCGCGGCCCGCAAGGCCACCACGTCGGTCGAGGAGACGGGCACGATCGGAGCTCCGATCGCACCGGCCAGCGCCTGCGCCGTCGCCAGCCCGGCCCGGATCCCGCTGAACAGCCCCGGGCCCACGTCGACCGCGATCACCTCCACGTCCGCGGGTTCCCAGCCGGCCTGGGAGAAGCAGAACTCGAGTGCCGGCACCAGGAATCCCACGTGACCCCTCCGGTCCACGCGACTGGTGGTCGCCACCACCTCCCGGCCGGCCCCGAGCGCCACCGACGACGAGGCGGTCGCGGTCTCGATGGCGAGAATGTTCATGCGATCACCTCGTCGAGGGGCCGGTTGCACCACGAGCCGCGAGGCATCAAGGTGACCACCCGGGCACCACTGTCGGCGTCGCTCGCGATCTGCACCACGAGATGATCGGAGGAGAAGCAGTTTTCGGCGACATCCCCCCATTCCACGATGAGCACTCCCCCGGCCGCCTCCGATTCCAGATCCAGGTCCTCCACCTCCCCCGAGGAGCCGACCCGGTACAGGTCGGCGTGGATCATGGGCAGCAGCCCGTCGTAGCGACGGGCCAGGATGAACGAAGGGCTCACCACCGGGTCGGAGACACCGAGCCCCTCCCCGATGCCGGAAGCGAAGACGGTCTTGCCGACCCCGAGGTCGCCGGCCAGGAGCACGACGTCGCCGGACCGCAGCAGCGAGGCGAGGCGCCGCCCCACGGCCCTGGTGTCGGCTTCGCCGGGACACCGAACTTCGATCCTCATGAGAACAGGTCCAGCTGCTCGGCAACCGGATCGGCCGTGACCACGGATTCGTCGAGGGTGGACCGCACGAGGGCGAAGTCCTCCCGCATCTGATCCAAGATCCGGTCCCCTCCGCGGAGGGCCGCCGCCGGGTGGAACGTGGGAATGAGGAAGCGGTTCCACCACGGGTAGACCTGGCCGCGGGTGCGGGTGATCCCGGTGTCGCGCTTCAGCAGCAGTTTCGTGGAGAAGTTGCCGAGAGTGACCACGACCTTTGGGTCGATGAGGGCCAGTTGCTCTCGCAGGTAGCCCTTGCATGCCTCGATCTCGTCGGGCCGCGGGTCGCGGTTGCCGGGCGGGCGGCACTTCAGCACGTTGGCGATGTAGACGTCGGCGCGGGCGATGGAGATCTCGCCCAGGAGACGGTCGAGCAGCCTGCCCGCCGCACCGACGAATGGCTCCCCCTCGCGATCCTCGTGGAATCCGGGTGCCTCGCCGACAAACATCACATCGGCGGTGGCGCTGCCCACTCCGAAGACCACCGTCGTCCTCGTCTCGGACAGACCGCACGCCGTGCAGACGGATGCGAGACGAGCGATCTCGGTCAATCGATCCCCGGGCAGTCGCTCCTCGGGCGGTTGTTCCTCGGTCAAGCGTCGTCCTCCAGGGCCGGGATCCCTGCGGCGGGCTCGGCATGCCGGATCGCCGCCTCGATGGCCCGGCCGACCACCGCAAACACCGCCTCCCCGGTGACGTCCGGATCGGCGACCCGGTCGCCGCACGACACCGCGAAGACGGCGTCACCATCATATCGAGTGTGACTCGGCCGGAGACAGACGGCCAGGGCGTCGTGGGCCCGCACCATGATCCGCTGCAATGCGGATCGGTCGAATGCCCCGTCGGTCGCCACCACGACCAGCGTGGTGTTCGACAACGGATCCGGAGGGAGCACCGGCGGGCCGGGCACCAGATCACCGCCGGTGAGGGCCTCCCCCTCCAGGGTGAACACGTCGCCCACCGCATTGACCACGGCGAGGGCCCCGACGGTCACCCCCCCGTCGATCTCCGTCGAGGCCGACCCCACCCCGCCCTTGCGCCAGGAACCACGCCATCCGGCCACCGTCGCCCCGGTTCCCGCCCCGACGTTGCCCATCGCCACCGCCGCCGACGACGCCGACCGCAGCGCGGCGGCGCCGGCCTCGGGATCCGGTCGAACCTTCGAATCGCCGACGGCGAGGTCGAAGATCACGGCCGCCGGCACGATGGGCACGACGCCCGCCATCGTCGGGTGGCCCCGTCCCCGCTTCTCGAGTTCGGCGACCACCCCGGAAACCGCGTCGAGACCGAAGGCGCTCCCCCCACACAGCGCGATCGCCTGCACCGACTCCACCTTCATCCCGGGAGCCAACAGCGCGATCTCCCGGGTTCCCGGCGCCGCTCCCCGGACCTCGACTGCCGTGATGTTGGGTTCCGGAGGCACGATCACGGTGACACCCGTCATGCCGACGGGATCGGTCCACTGGCCGACCTCGACACCGGGGACCCTCGTGATCGTCACGACCGGTACCGACGGGGCATGCGGGGCCCGAACCCGCACACGATCTCGTAGTTGATCGTCCCGAGCAGCTCCGCCCACTCGTCGGCGGTGATCTCGGCGTCGCCCTGGCTCCCCAGGAGCACCACCTCGTCCCCGACCTCGACCGGATCGTCGCCCACGGTCACCACGGCCTGATCCATCGTGATCGTCCCGGCGAAGCGATAGCGGCGGCCCCGAATGAGCACCACCCCGTCGTCGGTGAGGCGTCGGCTGAGGCCGTCGGCGTAGCCGATCGGCACGGTGGCGACGGTGCTGTCTGCCGCCAGCGGCTTCCTCCTCCCGTACGAGGGTCGGGTGCCGGCCGGATGGCGGCGGACGTACGTCACGTGCGACACCACTCGCATCGCCGGTCGGAGGGGAACCTCGGGATGGAAGCCGGGGGCGGGCCGCAGTCCGTAGATGCCGATCCCCGCCCGAACCAGAGATAGATGGGCCTGGGGATGGCCGAGAGCACCACCCGTGTTCGAGGCATGGACCAGATCGGCGCGGTAACCGTCCACCTCCAGGGCGTGCACCACCTCGGCCAGGATCCCGGTCTGGGTGGCAGTGAAGGCATCGTCCTCCTCGGACACCGCGAAGTGGGTCCACAGACCCTCGAGGTGTAGCCCTTCGTCGACCGCCGACCGGGCCAGGACGGCCGCCTCGGACGGAGGCGCTCCGACCCGATGCATGCCGGTGTCGACCTTGATCTGCACGGGATAGCCGTCGGGAGCGGCGGCGCGGACCGCCCGGAGATAGGGGTCGCGGTAGATGGTCGGTGTGAGGCGCCACCTGACTATCTCGGCGGCGTCACCGATCGCAGACTCGGAGAGCAGCAGGATGGGCGCCTCGATCCCCGCCTCCCGAAGCCGGATCCCCTCGGAGATGAGGGCGACCGCCAGCCTGGTCGCACCGGCCTCGAGGGCGGCCTCGGCCACCGGCACGTCGCCGTGGCCGTATCCATCGGCCTTGACCACCGCACACACCTCGGCCGGGGAAACGACGGCGGCGATGGCGGCCACGTTGTCCCGCACCGCCCCGAGATCCACCTCGATCCAGGTCGGCCTCACCGGGACCACGCCCCGACCTCGGACACCAGACCGCTGGCGGTGACGGTGGTCCGGGCGGCCAGCGACCTCCCCGCTGCGCCGTGGCGATAGGCCGCCGAGCGAGCCGCCGTCTCGGCGTCGAGCCCCCCGGCCCACCAGGCGGCGATCATCCCGGTGAGCACGTCGCCGGTACCGATCGTCGCCAGTTCGGGACCCCCGGCGGCCACCACCCACACCTGCTCGCCGGCCACGATCGTCGGGTTGCCCTTGAGCACCACCACGACACCGGCGTCTCGGGCGAGGACGGCCGCGGCTTCCCAATCGGGATCGGCACCGGTCAGACGGCGGAACTCCCCGGCGTGAGGAGTCACGACGGTCGGGGCCGAGCGCGATGCCAGCACATCGACGTCGAGGGCGTTGAGTCCGTCCGCATCCACCACCAGCGGTCCCTCCCACGCCGCCAGCACGTGCCGGACGATCGCCTCGGGACCCGGTCCCCGGCCCAACCCGGGGCCGAGGGCCACCACGTCGAAGCGAACGGCCTCCTCCAACACCCCGGGGGCGTCGGAGGCCGACCACGTGTCGCCCGAGCCGATGCCGGTCGTCATCACTCCGGGATCCATGGCCGCATAGATGGGCTGCAGCCCCCCGGGACAGGCGATCCGCACCGCTCCCGCCCCGGCGGCCAGCGCCGAGCGGGCAGTGAGCATGGCGGCGCCGGAGATGCCGGCCGAGCCGCCGACCACGAGCACAGACCCCGCCGACCACTTGTGGGCAGATCGATCGCGTCGGGGAACCGGCGCGTCCGGCTCCTCGCACAGCCGCAGCGCCGCCTGCCCCCCGTGAAGCCCGATGTCCACGACCTCGATCTCCCCACAGCGATCCGGGCCCTCACCGACCAGGTGGCCCACCTTCAGGGCGTGGAACGTCACCGTTCGAACGGCCCGGAACGCCGGCCCCTCGACCGATCCGTCGGTCCCCCGCAACCCGCTGGGGAGATCCACGGCGACGACCGGGGCCGGATGACCGACCCACTCGGCGGCCGCAGCCGGGAGGGTCCCGCGGAACCCGGCCCCAAAGAGACCGTCGATGATGAGGTCGCAGGGCTCAGGCTCTCGGAGCGGAGCCACCGGCACGCCGGCATGAACCGCCCGCGCCCCCATGAACCGGGCCGGGGCATCGTCGCCGCGGGGGTATCCGAGCGCTCGCACCTCGGCCTCGACTCCCCGACGCCGCAGGTAGCGGGCGGCCACGTAGGCATCGCCGCCGTTGTTGCCGGGCCCGGCGAGCAGGATGACCCGCCGCCCGTACGACGCACCCTCTCGAACCGCAGCGAGGGCCACCCCCAGACCGGCGCGCTCCATGAGCGTCTCGACCGGGTCGGTCGCCGTGGAGTCGAGTTGCGCCGACTCGGCGGGGGTGATGACCGGCTTCACGTGAGCCCTTCTCGATACGACCCGGATGGTACCGGGAGGCCATCCGGCGCCGGTACCCTCGACGCCGTGCGGCACCTGCTCAACATCGTGCGCGGCTTCCTCATGGGGTCCGCCGACGTCGTCCCCGGCGTCTCCGGTGGGACGGTGGCTCTGGTACTCGGGATCTACGAGCGCCTGGTCCACAACATCCGCACCGTGGCCGGCTCGATGGGAGCCCTGGTGCGGGGGCGCCCCGGCGAGGCCGGGCGCCGCATCGCCCAGGTGGATTGGTCGTTCCTCCTCCCTCTCCTGCTGGGGATCGGAATCGCCATCGTGTCGCTGGCGGCGCTGCTGGAACGGTTGTTGGAGGACGAGCCTCAGGCGGTGGCCGGAGCCTTCTTCGGTCTCGTGCTCGGCTCGATCCCTGTCGCGTGGCGTCTGGTCCGCCGCTGGGACCCGATGCGGTGGATCGTCATGGCCGGAGTGGCGGCCGCGGCGTTCGTGTTCCTCGGGTTGCGTTCCGGGGAGGTGAGCGACCCGGTCTTGTGGATGTTCTTCGGCGCCGGCCTGATCGCCATCATCGCGATGATCCTCCCCGGGATCTCGGGCTCGTTCATCCTGCTCATGATCGGGATGTACGAAGCGGTGCTGGCCGCGGTCAACGACCGCTCCTTCTCCCGGCTCGCGGTGTTCGCTCTCGCCGCAGTGGTTGGCCTCGCCGCCTTCTCGACCCTGCTCGACCGGCTGCTGCGGGATCACCACGACACGGTGATGGCCGCCCTGATCGGGCTCATGGCCGGCTCGCTCCGGGTGTTGTGGCCCTGGCCCGATGGGACCGACACCGCTGCCCTGGCCCGGCCCACCGATTGGGGCATTCCGCTGCTGGCCTGCGTTGCCGGCTTTGCGGCGGTCACCGTCATCGGTTTCGTCGCCGGAACGGGCCGCCGAGCCTCAGGCGGCGATACGGGCCGCCCTCAGAGCCTCTGAAACGGCCCGCTCGGCATCGGCAACGATGGTGCCGGAGGCGCCCGGGTTGCGGCGGGGGAATCCCTTGGCGGCCTCGACGGCGGCGGGAGACGGCTCGACGACCACAACCCGGCTTCCGGTGAGAGCCTCTCGTTCGACGGTGAGGCGACGACGGGCGAGCAGGCCCAGCGGCCGGCGAGCCCGGCGCGTCATCGGAGACGAGATGATCACCAGGTCCGATCCGACGGCGAGGTCGGCGTGTGTCGGCGAGACGAGCCCGCCGTCCAGAAAGCGGGCGCCCCCCAGCGGCTTGGGTCGGAAGATCCCGGGAACGGCCGACGAGGCCTCCACGGCTTCCGAGACGGAGACGTCGGTGCGATCGCGGCCGAACACCGTCACCGCGCCGTCATCGGCGGCCACCGCCGGGATCCAAAGGCCCTCGGGCCACTCCCGGTGCTCACCAACGCCGGGGAAACGCTCGAGGAAAGTCGTGGGGAAGCGGCCGGGAGGAAGCACACCGCTCAGCGCCACGGCGGCTCCGTTGCCGCCCGGCCCGAGGTGTCTCAGGAGGCCCGGAGCGAGCGGACGCCAGGTCCGGCGGTTGCTCCGCAACTCGGCCGCCATCTCCCTCCGCTCATCAGGCGTGGGAGGACGGGTCGCGGCCGCGATGATCTCATCGGGATCGGCATCGGCCTTCAGGGCGGCGGCCACCGCCGCCCCGGCCGACGTGCCGATGAGGAGATCGGCACCGCCGACGGGAGACCCGGTCCGGGCCCGCAGGGCGCGGGCGACTCCGGCATGAAAGACCCAACCAAAGGCGCCCCCGGCGCCGAGGACGAGAGCTGTCGACACACCCCTCCTGAGACGTCGCCGTATCAACACCCCGCCGGGCCGGGACCATTCCCGCTCAGTCGCCGAGTGCCACCGCGATCACCAGAGCATCCGTATCCGTGTGGGTGATGGTGATCTCGAAGCCGGTCACCCCCAGCGCCTCGGCCCGGGCCCGGGCAGTGCCGGAAACCCGAACGGTGGGCTTTCCGCCCCCCGTGATCTCGATGTCGCGCCACCGCACCCGGCGCCATCCGGTTCCCATGCTCTTCATCACGGCTTCCTTGCCGGCGAAACGGGCCGCCAGCCGGCGCTCCGGTCTGGCGAAGCGAAAGGCGTACTCCCGCTCGTGGCCGGTGAAGCAGCGCTCGGCGAACCGCGGGTACTTGACAAGCACGGCGGCCACCCGCTCGATGCTCGCCAGGTCGACGCCGAGACCGAGGATCCTCATCTCACTCGACGGTGACGCTCTTGGCGAGGTTGCGGGGCTGGTCGATGTCGTGACCGCGGGCCGCCGCCACCCGGTAGGCGAGCAATTGCAGCGGGATGGCCGCCAGCACCGGGCCGAGCGAGTCCGGCACCCTGGGGATCGTCAACACCTCGTCGGCGAGCTTGGGGGCCTCGGCATCGTCCTCGTAGGCGATGGCGAGCGTGAACGCCCCGCGCGCCTTCACCTCCTGGAGGGCGGACACCGTCTTGTCGTAGACCTCGCTCTGGGTCAGGACGACAACGACCGGCGTTCCCTTGGTCACGAGGGCCAGCGTGCCGTGCTTCAGCTCGCCGGCGGGCATGGCCTCGGAGTGGATGTAGGAGATCTCCTTCATCTTGAGAGAGCCCTCCATCGCCACCGCGTAGTCGAGCCCGCGTCCGATGAAGTAGACGTCGTCGTGGTCCTCGAAGTGCTTGGCGGCCGCTTCCACCGACTCGGCCGAGGCCAGCACCCGTCCGGCGGCCGATGGGAGATGCCTCAGGCCGGCGATGAGGGCCTCGGCCGCCGGGTCGTCGAAGTGACCCCGTTCCCGGCCGATGGCCAGCGCCAAGAGGTACTCCCCGACCAGCATCGCCAGATAGGCCTTGGTGCTGGCGACCGCGATCTCAGGGCCGGCCCGGGTATAGAGGACGTCGTCCGCCATGCGGCTCAGCGTCGAGCCGACCACATTCGTGATCGCCAGCAGCCGCGAACCCCGCTCCTGGGCGAGACGAGCGGCCGCCAGCGTGTCGGCGGTCTCTCCCGACTGGCTGATCGCGATGGTGAGGGAATTCTTCTGGATGATGGGGTCGCGGTAGCGCAGCTCGTGGGCGAACACCACGTCGACCGGGATCCTGAGGATCCGCTCGAATACCTCCTTGCCGACCAGCCCGGCGTGATAGGCCGTTCCGCACGCGGTGATCCAGATCTTGTCGATCGACCCGGCAAAGCCCTCGGGGAAGGCAACGCCATCCAGTGTGACATCGGCGGCTTCCGCAAGCCGACCGGAGAGCGTCTCGGCGATCACATCGGGCTGCTCGAAGATCTCTTTCAGCATGAAGTGAGGGAAACCCCCTCGCTCGGCCTGCTCCGCATCCCAGGTGATCTCGAGCAGCTCTCGCTCGACCGGCCGGCCGTCGAGGGTCTCGATCCGGACCCCCTCGGCGGTCACGTCGACGATCTCGCCGTTCTCGACCACGAGGATCTCCCGGGTGTGGTGGAGGATGGCCGGGATGTCGGAGGCGAGAAAGGTCTCGCCGTCCCCCATCCCCACGATGAGGGGGCTGATCATGCGCACCGCCACGATCCTGCCCGGCTCCCGCCGGCTCATCGCCACCAGGGCATAGGCTCCCTCGGCGCGTCGCACCGCCCGCCGGACCGCCTCGAGGAGATCGCCGTCGTACTCGTCGGCGATGAGGTGGGCGATCAACTCGGTGTCGGTGTCGGATGCGAACTCGGCGCCGCGCTCCCCCAACTCCTCACGCAAGGCGAGGAAGTTCTCGATGATGCCGTTGTGCACGACGGCCACGTCACCGGCCGGATCCGTATGGGGGTGAGCGTTGAAGTCGGTCGGCGGACCGTGCGTGGCCCACCGGGTGTGACCGATCCCGGTCGAGCCGGCCGGCGGATCCTCCTCGACCATGGCCGAGAGGCGGGCCAACTTGCCCTCGGCTTTGCGGATGCCCACCACCGAACCGTCGTGCACCGCCACCCCGGCCGAGTCGTAGCCGCGGTATTCGAGGCGACGCAGACCGTCCAGGAGAATCGGGGCGGCCTCTTGCGGGCCCACGTAGCCCATGATTCCGCACACGCGCGCAGCTCCCTTCCTCGAGAGACCGGGGGGCTGCGGACGACTCCGCCTCACACCGGCCCGGGCTCTACCCCCGGGGTCGCCCCCGGGCTCTGACCCGAACCGTCACGACCGTGAGTGGCCGAGAGGGCACCCGCCGACTGATCGATACTCCCTCTTCCTCGTCACCTCGCCACCGGCGTCACACCGAGGCGAGGGCAGGCGCTTTCGAGAAGGTGCCCGGTCTCTTCTTCAGTTGTCTGTGGGCCGCCCCCGGGGCGGCTTCCGGGAAAATCCTACCCGGTCTCCCCGTCTTCGCTCTCGACCGACCCCAATTCGCGCCTGACGAGCACCGCCAATTCATCGGCGACGGCGGCCGCCTCGGGGGCGGTCGACGCCTCGACCATGACCCGGACCACGGGCTCGGTGCCGGAGGCCCGTACCAGGATCCGACCATCGTCGCCGAGGCGCTTCTCCAGTTTCTCGACGGCCGCCCAAACGGCATCGGCATCGGGGAGTCGTTCCTTGACCCGGACCCCCACGTTTCGGAGGACCTGCGGGTAGGCGATCATGACCCGACGTAGCTCCTTGAGGGGCGAACCGGTGGCGGCGACCACTTCGAGGAGCTTGATGGCGGTGAGCAAGCCGTCCCCGGCCGGCCGGCTGCCGATGATGACGTGACCGCTCTGTTCACCGCCGAGACCCGCACCCGAAGCACGCATCTCCTCCAGCACGTACCGGTCGCCGACCCGGGTCTCGCGCAGCGTGATGCCCATCTTTCGGAGCGCCAACCGGAAACCCAGGTTCGACATCACCGTGGTCACGACCAGGTTGCCGGGCAGCGCATCACGGCTCCGCAAGTGCCGGGCGAGGATTGCCATGACCACATCACCGTCGCAGGTGAAGCCGTCCTCGTCGACGGCGATCAAGCGGTCGGCATCACCGTCGAACGACAGTCCTATCTTCCCCCCGGCCCGGGCGGCCAGGAACTCGGGGTGGGTGGCCCCACATCCATCGTTGATGTTCATGCCGCTCGGCTCCGCACCGTGCAAGTCGACTTCGGCGCCGAGGCGTTCGAAGAGACGAGGAGCGGCTCGAAAGGCGGCACCGTGGGCGCAGTCGAGGGAGACCTGCAGCCCGTTGAGAGAGAACTCGGCCTGCTGCACCAGGTGTTCGACGTAGAGGTCGACGGCGCTGGGGATCTCGGTGGCGATGCCCAGGTCCGCTCCGGCCACCTCGATGCCGGAGTCCGGCTCGCGGTAGCGGGCCTCGATGGCCGCTTCCTGGGTGTCGTCGAGCTTGGCACCGTCCCGCCCGAGGAATTTGATGCCGTTGTCGGCGGCGGGGTTGTGGCTGGCGCTGATCATGGCACCGATCGCAGCGTTTCGCCCGAAGGTGAGGAAGGATAGGCCTCCGACCGGGATGATCCCGGCGTCGAGGGTGTCCATCCCGGCGGCGTGGAATCCCGCTTGCACCGCGGCGGCCAGCATCTGGCCCGAGCGGCGGGTGTCGCGTCCGATCACGGCGACACCCGACAGGCCGGTGGCGGCGGCGCGGGCCAGGCGGAGTGCCATCTCCGGGGTGAGGCTCACGTTGGCACGGCCCCGAACCCCATCGGTGCCGAACAATCTGGCGGGTATGGCGGTCATAGGGTCCCTTCGGCGCGAACCGCCGGACCCATTTAGCGCTTCGTGAACTGAGGCGCCCGGCGGGCCTTGCGGAGACCGTACTTCTTGCGCTCCACGACCCGAGCATCACGGGTGAGCATGCCGGCCTTCTTGAGCGGCGACCGGAGCTCGGGGTTGACCTCGACCAGGGCCCGGGCGATGCCGAGCCGCAGCGCATCGGTCTGCCCGGTGACACCGCCACCCTCCAACTGGGCCTTGATGTCGTAGCGGCCCTCCATCCCGGTGGAGCGGATCGGCTCGAGGATCCGGAGTCGCTGCGCCATGCTGGGGAAGAAATCCTCGAGGCTGCGCCCGTTGAGCGACATCGTGCCGGAGCCCTCGTACAGGCGGACCCGGGCGACGGACCGCTTGCGGCGGCCCACGGTCTGAGCGAGCGGAGCGGGCATCAGCTATTCACCTTTCGGGCCTTGACCTCGAGCGGTTGCGGGTTCTGCGGGTCGTGGGGGTGCTCGCCGCCGGCATAGACCTTGAGCTTGCGCACGATGCGACGCCCGAGGCGGTTCTTGGGAAGCATCCCCCGCACCGCGGATTCGATGATTCGCTCGGGGTGCGTCTCCCGCAGCTCCTCGAAGGTCTTCTCGGTGAGCCCGCCCGGGTAGCCCGAGTGGCGGAAGTACCGT
>JBFELU010000041.1:0-22014 GCA_041551965.1 Acidimicrobiia bacterium | reverse complement strand
CGTTGTGGTTGTCGGAGGGAGGGTCGTTGTCGTCGTCGTTGTCGGCGGCGAAGTGGCTGTGGCAGCCGTGGTCGTTGTGGTGGAAGCAAGGGGAACTGTGGTCTCGGTGGTCGGGGCGGCTTCGGTGGAGGTGTCATCGCCTCCACAAGCCGCCGCCGAGATCGCCAGAACAAGACAACCGATCAATGCGATCAACCTGTGCATCGCATCCCCCCATTGCTGGACCCCGCTTGGAGTGAACCCTACGCGATCTCTTCTCCGCCTGGGGTGGGGAAGCGCTTCTTGCTTGGGCCGGCGTTGCAAAACGTCAACAGAACGGCACTGAACGATCAGGAGCTCCGAGCGACCATACCCAGGGTGCCCATGCGTGTCCTGACCGCCGGCACCGACGCGGTCGTCCTCCATCCTTCTGGTGCCATTTCGCAGCACCGGCCCACCCGACCGTCGGGTTGCCTGAGGCGGTGAACGCACCGCCACGCAGAAGCTTTGGGGCGGACTGCGGGCGCATGGTGCTTGCGTGGAGTAGGTGTGGCCGCGTGAAGCCTGATGTGACCAATGACCCTGTCCCGCGAGGCTATGCCGTGGAGGATGAAGTCATCAGTTGTCCTGGCGACCCTCGGGGAGGTGGCGCGCCTTGGCTGGAGTTGGCGACCTTTGGACGAAGACCTCGACCGGGATCGTTCGAACAAGCGTTTCGCTGGTGATGTTCATTGCGTTGGTGTCCGCGTGTGGTGGTGGCGATGACGGTGGCACCGGGGGCGCGGCGTCTGATGTGCCGTCCGGAACCAACGCCCTCACGTACTCATGGACAGCTGAGGACGGCTCTGTCGTGGACCGCGAGTACCTCCTCTACGTGCCGGCGGATTACGCGGCTGAGGAGTCCTGGCCGCTCGTGCTCTGGCTCCATGGCGGTCCCGGGCCCGAGACCATCGAGGACACCGCGACCGACGGACTGCCGGCAGTGGTCGAACTGCTGCCCTATCGGTTCGTGATGGTGGCGCCGTTGGCCACGGTCGCCGACATGACCGCTCCGGCCGAAGCGGCGTGGGGGGGCTGGGCCGACTATCTGGTGGATCTCATCGATCACGTCGACGAGGACCTCGCCATCGATCGCGATCGCATCTACTTCGCCGGGGGGAGCCTGGGCGGGATCGGAGTGTGGCAGCTCGCACTCGCCGAGCCCGACCTGCCGGCCGCTTTGCTCCCGATGGCGGGCCGATGGGAGTCCGATCTCATGCCGCCGAACCTGTGTGATATCGCCGGGATCCCGACCCGCGTCGTCCACGGCAGCGATGACCCCATCGTGTCCCTTGCCGACGCGGAGAGGATCGTTGCCGCCCTGGGTGAGTGCGGCGGCGAGGTCGTGTTCGACATCCTGGATGGACACGGGCACGCCATCGTGTGGTCAGCGTTCCTCGACCGTCACGTCGCCGACTGGTTGCTCGCCCAGGGAACCGACGGCGCATGGCCTGCGCTGCCGGCGACCGGCACTTCACTCGACAACCTCGTGGAGATCCGGACCACGGTTTCCCCTCCGGAAGGGACCTTCGAGGTCACGGCAGGTGCCGACGCCCTCGGGTGCGAACGAGGGACGCTCATTGATGATGCTTTCCAGTGGACGGGCTTCTCCAGCTCATACCACTGTGAGTCCGGCGAACACAGCGGCAGCGGCTTCTCGATGTACCTCGTGCCCGACACCAACGAGTGGAGTATCACGACCGGGACCGGTGGCTTCGAGGGTGTCGAGGCCTCCGGCTTCATCGAGCCGATTCATTTCGACCAGAGCACTCGGACGCTCCTCGTCGGCGAGATCGGCCGCACCATCGATCTCCCCTCGGCCGGAGAGACTGCGGCGGGGGGCAGTGAGCTCGACGAACTCGACTCGGCGTTGGCCGACAGTGTCTTCGAAGCGTGGAACTCCCTCGACCCCGAGGTCTTCCTCGCGATCCTCACCCCCGACGCGACCTATGACGCGGCCCCGGCCCACACCGAGGCTGCGTACGACGAGGTGGGCTTTTGGATGGCCCTCGGCGGGCTGATCGAAGCCGACTACTCCTGCGAGAAGACGGCTCCCGACCTGATCGACTGTTCGGTATCGGTGCCAGACGACCTCTCGGGTCCCGTGGGCATCGGCTTCCTGTCCAGGGTGGAGCTTGCAGTCGACAATGGCCAGGTGACCTCTTTCCAGTGGTGGCCAACAGATCCCGGCAAGGTCGTCTTCGTCCTCGAGATGGTCCGATGGGTGGAGCAAGCCCATCCCGAGGTGTGGGAATCGACATTCTCCGCCCCCGGCTGTGGGATGGAAGCAATCAACTGTTGGGATGGAAGCTGGACCGCATCGCCCGAGGCGGCGCAAGCGCTGCTCGAGCTACGAGACGAGTACGTGGCCTCAAGGGACGGGTGATCCGAGCACCCCCCGAACACGAACCATGGGACCACCGCCAACCCCCGATGTGCGAGCCTCTCGCCACCGGGGGGCCGCGGCGCCCGGGCGGGGCGTCGAACCGTCAGCCGAGGAAGGATGCCGGGTCACCGAAGTAGCCGGCTGCTCGTTCGTAGAAACGTCCGGCGTGGAGCCCGTCCCCGAGAGCATGGTGGATCTGCAGATTGAGGGGCATCTTGTGCCGCCCCTCACTGTCCCGGCACCGGCCCCAAGCGAGTCGGGGGATCGAGTCATCGGGATCCTTCGTCATGGGATGCTCGAAGCTGGTGAACGCCACCCAAGGGATCGCCGTCATGAAGAGGAGATCGTCCCGATCCGGTGGGTCATCCAGGGAGGGATGCTCTTGCGCGCGAGCGGTCGCCCGGGCCACCTCGGTTGCGAAGGCATCGAAATCGAGATCGAACTCGAAGAAGGCAAACGTGAACAGGTCCTCCCCGGCCATGACCGTAGAGGCCGGGTGAACCACCTCATGCTCCACCACCCGGTCGCCGCGGATCCGCTGCCGCAACTCCGGTACGTCGTTGGCGGCACGAGCCACCACGTAGATGATGAGCGTGTTCAGGGAGATCTTGCGCCGTCGCACCTCGGGCACGACCGCGGTCAGGTCCACCTCGGCGCAGATGCTGAAGTGCGGTCGGCCGAAGGCGCGGAACCTCTCGAAGTGCTCCCTGCGAGCCCAGGTCTCAGGGTCGATCTCACGCACCCGTCCGGTCATCGTCCGACCCCCCGGTTGCCATGGCCAGCATGCATTCATTCATTGCTCTCGGCAAGGGTCATTGGGACTGTTTCTCATGATCCGATGGGGGCACGCCGACACGCTGTCGCATGTCGGAGCCGCTCAATGGGCCGGAACACCGCCTTGTCGGGGTCGATGGGCCCGTGACGAGTGCTAGAGCCCCGCTCCCATGGCCGCCCAGCCGACGGCCAGCCCGTAGAGCCCGGCAACGGCATCGTCGGCAGTGACGCCGACCGCACCGGGCAGCCGCTCTGCTCGCCGTACTCCCGGCAACACCTTGAAGATGTCGGCTGCTCTGGCGACCAGCACGGCGAGCACCCAAGGCCAGCCCCCCAGCCCGATGACGGCGACGAGCGTGCCGGCGGTCTCATCGACGCACACCCAGCCGGGATCTCCCTCGGCGAACGGTGCCGCCGCCCACCCCGACAGTGCGATCGCCATGACGGCCGCTGCGAGATCGAGCCACCACGGGGCGGCGAGCAATGCCCAACCGATCGCGGCGCCGGCGGCGGCGCCGAACGTGCCGGCCCCGGCGTCGCTCTTCCACAGGCTCCCGGGCACCAATCCCAGTCCCAATGAGGACGCCACCAGCCGCCGCATCCCCGCAGGGTAACGGCAGCGGTGCCCCCGCTAGGCTGCGCGCCGATGCGACCCGACGACCTCGGCGGCTACGCGGCGGTGTCCGATCCGCAACTCCATCCGGACGGCATCCGGGTGGCATTCGTGGTCTCCCGGATGAACCTCGACGAAGACCGCTACGACCGCGAGATCTGGCTCTGGGACGGATCCACCGCTCATCCCTTCAGCCGGGGAAGGGCCGACACCCGGCCGCGCTGGTCGCCGGACGGGGACCGGCTCGCCTTCCTGAGAGGCGAAGGAGACGATCCGGCGCAGGTGGCGGTGATGCCGTCGCACGGCGGAAAAGCCACCGCCCTGACTCAGTTCGCGCTCGGGGTGCGGGAAGCCGAGTGGTCTCCCGACGGGAGCCGCCTCGCCGTCATCGGGGTCGAGTGGAACGAACCTTGGGGTGACCTCGATGAAGAGGAGCGGGAGCGCCTGCCGAGGCGGATCACCGGACCCGGCTACCGCTACGACGACCAGGGCTGGCTCCACGACCGGCGCGCCAACGTCTACCTCGTGGCTCTGGATGGCGTGGTCACGCCGCTCACCGATGGTGACGTGCGTGATTCCAGCGTCGGTTGGCGTCCCGACGGTGGGGCGGTCGGGTTCCTGAGCCCCCGCCACCCCGAGCGCTATCTCGACGGAGGGACCCAGCCCTGGGAGGTCCCGATCGAGGGCGGGGAGGCCGGGGCTCTCGCCGACGTCGGGTTCTGGTATCTGTTCTCGTACCGAGATGACGGCCGGCCCCACCTGGTCGGCTTCCCGGACCGGTGGGGATACCCCGACGTCGCCGGGTTGTGGCGGATCGGCGACCGCGGGTTGGAAGAGGTCGGCGCCCCCTTGGATCGCAGCATCCATCCCCCAGCGCCACCGACCGCGCCGCCGGGACCGCAGTGGATCGACGGCGGAGCCTGCTTGACGCTCGTCGAGGACTCGGGTCGGATTCGGGTCGCTCGTCTCGCCGAGGGCGGTGAGGTCACCGACGTAGCCGGGGGTGACCGGCTCGTGACCGGGGTGTCGCCGCGGTCGGACGGCACCGCCTTCGCCTTCACCGCAACCTCACCCACCGATCCGGGCGAGCTGTGGTGGTGGGAGGAGGGCACCGAGCGGCGGCTCACCGACCTCAACGAGGGCTTTCGGGCTGAGGCGGGGCTGGTGGCGCCGGAGCACTTCGTCGTGGCACGAGACGGGGTCGAGATCGACGCCTGGGTACTCCTTCCCGACGGCGACGAGCCGGTTCCGGCACTCCTCAACATCCACGGCGGACCGGCCACGCAGTATGGGTTCGAGTTCTTCGACGAGTTCCAGGTGTATGCCGGTGCCGGCTACGCGGTGGTGGCCTGCAACCCGCGCGGCTCGAGCGGGAGGGGGAGGGACTTCATGCGGGCCCCGGTCGGGACGTGGAGCGAAGACCGGCCGGTCGACCTCGAGGACATCCTCGCGGTGCTCGACACCGCCCTGGAGCGCCATCCCCGTCTCGATCCCGAGCGCCTCGGGATCATGGGCGGTTCCTACGGCGGGTTCATGACGGTGCGCATCTTGGCTGTGGACGATCGGTTCCGCTCTGCGGTGCCCGAGCGGGGCCTCTACGCCTTCACGTCGTTCCTGGGAACCTCCGACATCGGCTACCGGTTCCCCCGGATGTACCTGGGTTCGTTGGATCCGGGTGAGATCGAGACCGTGTGGGCGGCCAGCCCCTTGTCGCGAGCTCATCGGGTGACGACCCCGACCCTCATCGTCCATTCGGAGCGGGACGATCGCTGCCCGATCGAGCAAGGGGAGCAGCTGTTTGCGGCGCTCGTCGCCAACGGAGTCGAGGTGGAGATGCTGCGGTTCCCCGGTGGGAGCCACGAACTGTCACGGTCGGGCAAGCCGAAGCACCGTCGCGAGCGCTTCGAGGCGATCCTCGACTGGCACGATCGCCACCTGTGACAACATAGGGACCCGAGACCAGGAGGCGTGGTGGGTCAGCAGCCGAACATCGAACTCCGTCTCTCCGATCTACCGCGCCCGACCCGGCATCCGGGTGCACCGCAACGCTGGGCACCCGGCCGGCCGGGGGAGGTTGGCGCTCCGGCCGACATGCCTTGGGGCGGCATGTTCGGGACCCCGGGCCCCGACACCGGATACGCCCTTCGGCTCGTGGCATCCCGGCCGCTCACCCTCACGGAGGGTGAGGACCGGCACGATGCAGAGATCGCCGTCGCCGCGCTGATGGGAGCCAGGGCCTCTCACTTCAGGCGGGGTCCCACGGCCGTCGACGCCGAGGTGGCCGAGCTCCTTCTCGGTTTCGCCGGAGCCGCCCCGGACGAAGTCGTCGCCGCCCGGCGCCGCCTCACCGGTCTCGGGCACCGTCCCGACGTGGTCCGTCGACTGGTGGCGGCGGTGCCGCGTGACATCCTGGCGGAGGATCTGGAGTCGTTGCGCCGCCGTCTCGAGTCCGGCGAGCGTCTCCTCCGGCTCTGATGGAGACCCGTCACCTGAGCGGCGTGGTCGTTCCGATGCCGGACGACGCCAAGCTTCCTCCATTCCACCTTCCCTGGTGCTTCGGCTGTGGGATCGAAAACGAGCACGGGCTGGGTCTCGAGGCGCGCCTGGAAGGGGACCGGGTCGTCGCCGACATCGAGTTCCCTCCACGCTTCCAGGGGGGGCCCGGTGTGGTCCACGGCGGGGGCATCGCGGCATTCTTCGACGACCTGATGGGTTTCGTCCCCGTCGCCCACCACGTTCCGGCCGTCACCGCCCGGCTCGAGGTTCACTACCGCCGGCCGGTTCCGCTGGGCGCTTCGATTCGCGGTGAGGCCTGGCTCGCTCAGATGGAGGGGCGCAAGCTCTGGGCCGAGGCCGTCGGGCTCGGGGGCAACGGCGAACTGAGAATCGAGGCGAGGGCGCTGTACCTCGGGGTCGGGGTCGAGCACTTCGTCCAGGCGCTCGATGAGATGCCCGCCGAACAGCGAGCGCGGTTGGCTCGCTACGAGTCCGACGAGTACTACCCATGAAGATCGTTCGGGTGCGTCTCACCGACGATGAGATCGCCTACGGGGCCGCCGAGCCGGAGGGCATCCGAATCCACCGGGGCACCCCGTTCGTGGCGTGGGAGCCGACCGAGACGGTGGTGGACTTCGGCGAGGCGCAGCTGCTCGCTCCGGTCTTCCCCACCAAGGTGATCGGGATCGGGCGCAACTACGCCGATCATGCCGCCGAGCTCGGCAACGAGGTCCCGGACGAGCCGGTGATCTTCATCAAGCCGGCGACGGCGGTGATCGGACCGGGCACGCCGATCGTGCTCCCGCCCATCTCGTCGGAGGTGCACCACGAGGCCGAATTGGCCGTGGTGATCGGAACGGTGTCCCGGCACGTGGCGGCCGAGGATGCCTCGGTGCACATATTGGGCTACACCGCCGCCAACGACGTCACGGCCCGGGACCTGCAAAGGCGGGACGGGCAGTGGGCTCGGGCCAAGGGATTCGACACCTTCTGTCCCCTCGGCCCCGCCATCGAGACCGAACTCGACCCGGCCGATCTTTCGTTGGTGTGCCGGGTGAACGGGGAGGTGCGCCAGGACGGGAACACCAACGATCTGGTCTTCGGCGTGGCAGAGATCCTCGCCTTTGTGACCCGGGTGATGACCCTGTTGCCGGGCGACGTCATCCTCACCGGCACGCCCTCGGGAGTAGGGCCCATTCACGCCGGAGACCGCGTCGACGTCGAGATCGAGCGCATCGGCACGCTTTCCAATCCGGTGGTGCTCCCGTGAAGCCACGGGTTCGCATCGCGCCGTCACCAACCGGCTTCCTCCATGTGGGAGTGGGGCGCACGGCCCTCTACAACTGGCTCTTCGCCCGACGACACGGCGGCACCTTCATCGTGCGTTCCGATGACACCGATCTCGAGCGCAGCAGTGACGAGTACGCCGAGGACATCCTGGAGGGGCTGCGCTGGCTCGGCCTCGATTGGGACGAAGGGGTCGAGGTGGGCGGGCCCCACGAACCGTATCGGCAGAGCCTGCGGCTCGACCGCTACCGCGAGGTGGCCGAGGGCTTCCTGGGGGAAGGCAAGGCCTACCGCTGCTTCTGTACTCCCGCCGAACTGGAGAAGCGTCGAGAGGCGGCGATGGCCGAGGGCCGCCCCCCGGGGTACGACGGTCGCTGCCGGGCGATCCCGGCCGAGGAAGCGGCGGCCAGGACCGATCCTTTCAGCACCCGGTTCGCCGTCCCCCGCCCCGGCGAGACGGTGTTCGCGGACCTGGTGCGGGGCGAGGTCAGGATCGATCACGGCAACATCGACGACTTCGTGATCCTGCGGTCCGACGGGTCACCCACCTATCAGTTGGCCAGCTCGGTCGACGACGTCGATTTCGAGATCACCCACGTCGTTCGGGGCGAGGACCTGCTGTCGTCGACGCCGAAGCACATCCTCATCGGTGAGGCGATGGGCGGGCCACCCATCGCCTACGCCCACCTTTCGCTGCTCTTCGGGCCCGACGGGAAGAAGCTGAGCAAGCGGCACGGCGACACCGCTCTGCGGGCCTACCGGGAGCGGGGCATCCTCCCGGAGGCGATGGTCAACTACCTGGCGCTGCTCGGCTGGTCGCCGGGCGAGGACGAGACGATCGTGCCGCGTCAGGTCATGCAGGACCGCTTCGACCTCGGGGCCGTGTCCCGCAACCCCGCCATCTTCGATGCCGCCAAGCTGGAGTGGATGAACGGTGTTTACATTCGCAACCTTGAGGCCGCCGACTTCTTGGAGAGAACCCTTCCCCTCGTCGAGGAGGACCTCGGCCGGGAACTCGACGGTGCGGAAGTGGCCCGGCTCGCCGGGGTGGCGCCGCTGATCCAGGAGCGGGCCCGGCTGCTCACCGAGGTGCCGGAGCAGGTCAGGTTCCTGTTCGTCGACGAGGTCCCCTACGACGAGGCATCGTGGAACAAAGTCATGAAGACGGAAGGGGTGGGTGAGGTGATCGCCTCCGCCCTCGATCGCCTCACGGTGCTCCCCGAGTGGACCACGGCGGCCATCGAGGAGACGCTGCGGGCGATGCTCGAGGAGAAGGAGCTCTCGGCGCGAAAGGGCCTGCAACCGATCAGGGTGGCGGTCTCGGGGTCCTCGGTGAGCCCCCCGCTGTTCGAGTCGCTCGAGAGTCTCGGCCGCACCCGCACTCTGGCGCGGCTGGCGGGCGTCGCCGCCCGCCTCTGAACCCGGCGTTTGCCCACGGAACGCGCCCCCCGTATCCTGCCGTCTTGCCCTTCGGGGGTGGTGTAATTGGCAACACTGCAGGTTCTGGTCCTGTCATTGGGGGTTCGAGTCCTCCCCCCCGAGCGAGCGGCCTGATCCGCTCTCGGCCCCGTCGTCTAGCGGCCTAGGACGCCGGCCTCTCAAGCCGGTAACGCCGGTTCGAATCCGGTCGGGGCTACCAGTCTCCTACGGATCGCTCACCCGAGACAGCCCGCAGGTCAGCGGTGCCGTGTGATCTGGGGAGGCTCGTCGTCATCCTCGACGACCATCGTCGCGACCTAGTCGCAGTCGATGCCGGTCCCCGTGTGAGCGATGACGAAGGCCCCACCGGCGATCGACTCGGCGAAATCCTCCTTGTAGGCGGCGAGTTCTTTGCAGTAGCTGCGCCGAAGAATGCTCCAGGAGTCGTCCTCCCAAGCATCTGCGCGCCTGAGCCAGGACAGCATGGCGTTGAGTGTGGCTTCCTTCTGCTGCTGAAGGGGTACGCCGTCGTACTGCCAGATCGCCAGGACAGCCCGGGTGTCTTCTCTCGTGGTCTCGTAGTCCGTGTCGGACTGGGGGGTGGTCAATATCCGGGCCAAGTTTCGGTGATAGCGCAGCTCCGCGTCGAAAGGGTTCCTTTCGATCGCGGCGTCGAGGATCTGTACTCGTTCCGAGGCCTCCCGGTATTCCTCGTCCTGAGCCGCCTGAATCGCCTCTTGGGCGCTCCTCTCGGCCTCCATGGCATCTGCGGCCCCGCCCGCCGCCCGCACGCCTGGATCGTCGCTTTGGGCCAGGTCCGTGGAGGTGTCGCCGATCAGTTCGGTCATCTCGTCGAGCGTGCACGCCGGTGCCGAGAGGGCGAGGAGCACGAGGAGCGGGATGAAACGCCTCACGGCTCGACGACCTCGAGCTGAACCAGGGCGTCGGCGAGTGCCTCATCGTCACCGGCCGCCACCGCGCGCAGTGCATCGAGGGTGTCGGTGATCGTGAGGATGAACACTCCGGTCTCGTCCTCTCCGCGATACACGAGCGCGAAACGCTCGACATTGCGCTCGGCAAGCACCGGCTGGTCGGCGAGCGCTGCGAGGAGAGCGACGGTCGCTTCATCGTCCTCACCGAGCGACGCCGCCGAGTCGTCGATTTCGACGATGAGCAGGGAGGATCGGCCTCTGTCTATCGGCCACACACCGATCTCGATGCCGGTCACGTCGAATCCCGATGCGATGAGGTCCTCCCGGACAATCGAGGCGGCGACACGATCACTCGATCCAACCAGCGGCGGACGATCCGCTGGGAGGTCATCTGGCAGCGCCTCGAGCGATACCTCATCGGGTACCTCCAGGGCTGCCAGTTCCTCGTCGATCGCAGAGCTGATGGTCGTGGTGTTGCCGCTCGTCGTCGAGGATGTGTCGGTGCCGGCGCTGGAGGAGGTCGTATCCCCACCGGTGTCGGTCTCATCCGCAGTCGAGGATGTCGACTCGTCACCGGTCTCGACCGTTGCCATCGTCGATCCGGTATCCGACGACGCCGTGGTCACGGAGGTGACGACGCCGTCGCCGTCGCCGCAGGATGTAGCGAGCATCGCCGCTGCGCTCACGGCAAGAAGCCACCGACGCGTCCCCAGCCGAGTCATCGGAGGAACCCTAGCCCTGGCAGGTCGAGCGGTGCGCGGTTTCGATTCCACCCGGGCACGGCGATCGATCCCTCGAGCCGGTGCCGATATGGTCGGTCGTTACGTGTTCCCGAAGACGGGAATCATGGCGCCGTTGATGACCTGGGATTCGGGTGATGCCAGGAAGGCGATCACCCCGGCGATCTCTTCCGGGGTCGGCCAGTTGACGTAGTCCGCGAAGGGGATGGCCTCTCGGAAAGCGGGTGTGTCGATCACCGACGGGAGCAGCACGTTGGCGGTGATCGGTGCGTCCCCCATCTCCTGGGCGATGGTCCGGGCGAGTGCGATGACGCCGGCCTTTGCCATGTTGTAAGCGGCCTGGCCGGCCGGGGGCTCGATGGCGGCCCGGCTCCCCATGAGGATGATGCGACCCCACTCCGCCTCCCTCAGGTGAGGAAGCACGGCCCGGGATGCGTAGAACGCAGTGCGGAGATTGAGATCGATCATCCGGTCGAAGCGGACGTCGTCGGTCTCGTCGACGTCCCGTCCTCCCGACCATCCGCCGACGAGGGCGCAGAGCACGTTGATGCCTCCGAATCGATCGGCCACGTGGTTCATGAGGTCGCCGACGGCCTCGGGATCGGAGCAATCGACCCGTTGCAGCAGGACCCGCTCCTCGGGGACCTTGAGGGCTCCCTCGAGGTCATCGGCCTCTTCGGGCACGAGATAGGTGACGGCGAGGTTGAAACCGCCGTCGACGAGGCGCTGCGCCACTTTTCGGCCGAGCCCGCCGGTGCCACCCGTGATCACCGCCACTGGATTCGTCACGCCGCCGTCCTTCCTGCGTCCCCGGAATGATACAAACCCCTTTGCTAGCCTCCGGGCAACGACCGCCGAGGAGGAGCTGTGGCCGAGATCGTGATGGAGGGCCTCGGGAAGGTCTACCCGGACGGCACGCGAGCGGTCGGTGACGTCGATCTGCGCATCGCTGATGGGGAGTTCCTGGTTCTGGTGGGACCTTCCGGCTGCGGGAAGTCGACGATCCTGCGGATGATCGCCGGTCTCGAGGAGATCACCGAGGGGACCATGCGGATCGGTGATGCTCTCGTCAACGAGGTCCCGCCCAAGGATCGCGACATCGCGATGGTGTTCCAGAACTACGCCCTGTACCCCCACATGTCCGTCTTCGACAACATGGCGTTCGGGCTCAAGCTCCGCAAGATGGACAAGGAAGAGATCAAGCGCCGCGTCGAGGAGGCGGCCGAGATCCTCGAGATCACCGACTTCCTTGAGCGCAAACCCAAGGCGCTCTCGGGCGGTCAGCGGCAGCGGGTCGCCATGGGTCGGGCCATCGTGCGTGAGCCGAAGGCTTTCCTGATGGACGAGCCCCTCTCCAACCTCGATGCCAAGCTCCGCGTCCAGATGAGGACCGAACTGGGGCGCCTCCACAGCAGATTGGAGACGACCACCGTCTACGTGACCCACGATCAGGTCGAGGCGATGACCCTCGGTCACCGCGTTGCGGTGCTGAAGGCGGTGACACAGAAGCGGCCCGACAACCTCCAGCAGGTGGCCCCACCCTCCGAGCTCTTCTACAACCCGGCCAACCTCTTCGTCGCCGGCTTCATCGGGAGCCCGGCGATGAACATGGTGACCGGCCACCTGGAGGGATCGGGCTCCGAGGCGTTCGTGGTCTTCGGTCCCAACCGGCTCAAGGTCGACCCCAAGGCCCTCGAGCGTCATCCCGGCATCGAGAACCACATGAACCGTGATCTGGTCTTGGGGTTCCGGCCCGGCGACTCCGAGGACGCTCGCATCGCCGGCAACGGTGCCGACCGGACGATGGAGATCGAGGTCCAGGTGACCGAGGTGCTCGGGTCGGAGACCTTCCTGCACTACGAAGTGCCGGTGGCTCCGGTGATCACGCCCGAGATCGAAGAGCTGCTGGCCGACAGCGGCGCCGATGCCTCGTCGCTCGGGCAGACGACCCGCTTTGCGTCACGGGTGTCGTCCGATGTGAGCGTGCCGCCCGGCAGCAAGACGAAGCTGGTGATCGACACCGCCAAGATGCACTTCTTCGATCCCGAGTCGGGCGGCCGGATCGGGTTCCGGGAAGGCGCCGTCTAGCAGCCTCCGGTCGCTCCCGTCGCTGTCATGGAGTGATCCGGCGAATGGCCTCCGCAGTCTCCATCGCCGTTGCCCATCATCGTGCCGTGCTGGCTGATGGGGCGGCGGAGCGCATCGATCTTCTGCTGCAGATGCCGTGAGATCTCCTCCCAATGGTCCGGCTCGTCGGCCGCCCAGGGCAGCAAAGCCTCGAGCTCGGTGTCGTCGGGGTGGGCTTCCACGGTGAGGGCGCGTTCCGGAAAGGAGAGGTCATCCTGCTCGGACCCGCGAAGGTCAGGGCGGAGGTCATCCATGGGCGGTCAGCCCAGGTACTCGGTGAGCCACGCCCCGCGGGGGTGGTCGACCGCCGCGGCGAGATCCGGTGGGGTATCGAGATCGAGAAGGGTGGCGACCGAGACCAGCACTCGCTGCCGGAGGTGGCGGGTGGATGCCAGGTGCCTCGAGAACGAATCGGCACCGTAGCGGAACAAGATGGGCTCGCCGGCCCCCAGGAGGTTGGTACCGCCATGACGCGAGGGCGCGAGGACGGCGTCCCCGTCTCCGAGGTGAACGAGCGCAAGGCGCAGTTCGTCGGCCCGAAGGAGCGGGAGGTCTCCGTGGGCGACGAGCCACGGGACGTCGAGCGTTGCAGCATATGCAGCCGCCGCACTCGCGGCGGCGTCGAGCCCACCGGGGTCGCCGAGGGCGTGGGCCCCGGACCGGCGCGCCCATGCAGCGACCTCGTCGTCACCGGTGACCACGATGACCGGAGCACCGGTCTCCAAGGCCTCGATGACGACCCTGGTCGCCACCATCTCCGCGAGAAGGGCCCGGCGCGAAGGCTCGAGGTGGTCGGCGAGGCGCCCTTTGCCTTCGCGGAACGGCTTGAGCGGGACGGCTATGACCGGCGTCGTCATGCCGCCATTGTGGTCTGGGGCGGGGACGCCGGTGCGGGTAAGGTGACCCGGCAGTGAGGAAGACGAAGATCGTCGCCACCCTCGGCCCGGCGACCGGAACGCGGGATGGCATCGGTGCCCTCGTGGCCGCGGGCATGGACGTGGCTCGGCTCAACTTCTCGCACGGATCCCACGAGTTGCACCGGCAGTGGACCGAGTGGGTCAGAGAGGCAGCGGCCGACCAGGGGCGGGCGGTGGCGGTGTTGCAGGATATCCAGGGCCCCCGCATCCGGGTCGGCACATTCCCCGGTGGGGGCGTGATGCTCGAAGAGGGGTCAACGCTCACCCTTCGCGCCGGCGATGCCGAGGGTTCGAGCTCGGAGGTCTATGTGCAGCACCTGGAGAAGGCCCGGCTCCGGGAGGGAAGTCGCATCGTCCTGGCCGACGGGTTCATCGAACTCGAGGTGGTCGGCGGATCCGGGGACGAGTTGCAGGCGGTCGTCCGCCAGGGAGGTTTGCTCGGCGATCGCAAGGGCACCGCGTTCCCCGGCACACCGCTCGATCTCCCGGCTGTGACCGCCAAGGATCTCGAAGATCTGTCGTTCGGCGAGGACATCGGGATCGACATCGTCGCCGCCTCCTTCGTCGCCTCGGGAAGCGACATCGCCACGGTGAGGGACGCCATCCCCTCCGTGCCGGTGATCGCCAAGATCGAGAGAGTGGATGCTTACGAGAATCTGGCGGAAATCCTGGCGGCCGCCGATGGGGCGATGGTCGCCCGGGGGGACCTCGGCGTCGAGATGGGCTACACCCCGCTTCCCATGGTGCAGAAGGAGATCATCGCCCGCACGAACGCGTCGGGAAGGATCTCGATCACCGCCACGGAGATGCTCGAATCGATGACGGCATCGGCCCGCCCCACTCGCGCCGAGGTCACCGACGTCGCCAACGCGGTCCTCGACGGTACGGACGCGGTGATGCTGTCGTCAGAGACCGCCATCGGGGCCTATCCGGTGCAGGCGGTACGGGCGATGGCGGCCATCTGCAGCCGGGTGGAGATCAGTCCCGTCTACGAGGCGAGGCCGGACGTGGAGTTTGTGGCCGCAGAGGCCAGTTTCGCCTCGGCGATCGCCCAAGCGTGCGCCGACACCGCCAACAGCCTGGGGCTCAAGCTCGTGGTGGCGTTCACCGAGAGCGGCAACACCGCCCTGCTGGTCTCCAAGTACCGACCCCGAGCCCGCATCGTCGCCTTCACGCCTGACCCGGCCACTCACCGTCGGATGGCGTTGCTGTGGGGGGTGACCCCGTTGAGCTTCCCCCGTCTGGAATCGACTGACGAGATGATCTTCGCCGCCGAGCGATTGCTGCGCGACGAGGGGATCGCCGCCGAGGGGGAGTGGGTGGTGATGGCGGCCGGGGTTCCGCCGAACCAAAGCGCCTCCACGAACCTGCTGAAGCTCCACGTCGTGGGGACCGGCTCCTCGGGCTTCCCTCAGGGTCAGGAGCGCTAGAGTCCCGGCTGGTCATGGGACAAATGATCAAGGTCGAGGATCCCACCGTTGTCGGGGATGTGGCGCTGTTCTCCACAGATCGCGGCATCACCGGCCAGGCCGGCGAGGCGTTCGGTCGAACTGCAGACGACGACTCCTTTCCCGGCCGGCTGGCGTCCGCCGTCTTCGCCGCCGATGATGCGGTTCGACACGTCTTCGTTGCCTCCAATCAGGTGACGACGCAACGCGACGGCGGTTGGGAAGAGGCGGCCGTCTCAGCCGTCACGGCCGCCATCGAGCGGTTCTTCGTCTTCTACGAGGAAGAACCCGGCTAGCCGTCCGCGTCTTCGGGCAGGATGCAGCGGCGAAGGGTGATCGACGAGCCGGCGTCGACGAAGCTGCCCGCCTCGACGTCCTGGAACAGCACCCGACCGTCGTTCTCGAGGCTGCAGTCGGTGATCGGCTCACCCTCGACAGCGATCAGATCGGCGTTGGCGATGTCGGAGAGCG
Source organism: Acidimicrobiia bacterium (assembly GCA_041551965.1). Taxonomy (GTDB): domain Bacteria; phylum Actinomycetota; class Acidimicrobiia; order Spongiisociales; family UBA11373; genus JBFELU01. The sequence goes on along the minus strand of JBFELU010000041.1, from coordinate 6,386 downwards.
CATTCGACCACTTCCTGCCGACCACGTCGGGCACCACCGTGGGGCACTCCATCCCGTCGTAGTCCTCGTGATCCTCGGGGAGCATGCACGGATGCACCTCGACGATCCGGGGGAAGGGGTGGTAGGTCCACCACCAGGTCTCGACGGTCTCCGTCCCATCCGGGAAGGTGATGACGCGATCGACGTGGTTCGTCCAGCCCGGGGACCCCTCCGAGGTCACGTCTTCTTCGCCGGGTGGGATTTCCTCGTTCGGCTCGTACACGTCGAACGGCTCGGTCGGCTCGACCCGCTCGCCGAGCCGGGCCTCGACCTCGATCCCTTCATTGTTGCCGTAGAAACGGACGGTGACGTGGGAGTCCGATGTCTCGGTGTCGATCAGGATGGCGTGCTCGGTGTTGTTGCGGAACTTCAGATCCGGCGACGGCCAGCCCAAGGTGGCCTCGCGGACCTCCGGGTAGCGGGAGAAGAACAGGGTGTGGGGGGTGTGCTCGACGTCCTCGAGCCCGGAGAAGAACACGGCGTTGTACAGGGTGGTGGTGAACTGGCTCACGCCCCCGCCAACGTTGGCCGGGTGATCGCAGCAGTCGACCTTGGGTCCGATGATGGCACCGGCCCGGCGATAGCCGGTTTCCTCGGTCCGCTGCCCGACGTGCTCGTTCAGCGAAAAGACCTCGCCGGGCATGACCAGCGTGTTGTCGACCTCCTCGGCGATCAGCTGGATGTTGTGGATGCGGTTGAGATTGTTCTGGTCCCCGCAACACGGGAAGAAGGTGGTGGACCGATAGAGCAGGTGATCGACCCCCAGGGCCAGCACGTCCTCGGTGGTCAGCTCGGGTTCCTCGGCCTCGATGTAGGGGAGCACGCCGGAGCGGGTCGCCGACTGGGCGGCGGCGAGGACGACGGGGGCGATCTGCACCACGTCGATGCGGAGCGCACTGCGTCCAGGGATGACCGATACCTCCTCGTCGGGCCGGGCCACGAGTTGGGCGCTCAGGGCGGGGAATTCGAGGTCGCTTTGGAAGGGCAGCAGGTAGGTCAGGAGGGTGTCGTCGTCGAAGTAGAGCTCGATGACGGTCCCGCCGTCGACGATCTCCTGGCGGGTGCGCAGGGCATCGGCGAGGACTTCGACGGGGAAGTCGATCCTGGCCTCAGGAAGCAGCCGGGTGAGCGTCACCGGACCCGAGATGAGGCGGGTCGCCGCGTTGGCGGCCGCATCGATCTGATCGTTCGTGGCCGTGGGGACCACGAACTCGGTCGGAATGGTGATCGGGGTCCTTTCGAGGTCGACGATCGCCGTGGCCACGGCTTCGGCGGCCGCGTCTCGATCGATCGCCGTTCCCGAGTGGGGATAGCGGGCGATCACCTCGGTGCCGTCGATCCGGATCCCACCCTCGAATGGCGGGTCGGCGATCGTCTCGATCTCCCAGCGGTCGAGCATGAGGTCGAGGAGTTCCCTCCTGAATCCGGTGACAAGGCCGATCCGTTCCTCTTGGCCGCCGAATCGGCGGAACCACGAGCGGAATTGATCGAGCACTCCACCCGTCCGTCCGACCTCCATCGCTCGGGAGACCACGGCTTGCTCGTCGATGTCGAAGCCGAGGTCCGAAGGGAGGAGCTCGAATTCGTGGTTCTCGATCACGACCGGCACCGGCAGCGCGCCGAGTCTCGCCTCGAGATCCGCGATCGCTTGGAGTGCCGCCTCCTCGCTCAAACCCCCGAGCTCGATGTCGGCCACCGACACGGGGCCGAGGATCTCGCCTCCGTTCGAGGCGCGGTCCATGGCGTAGACGACCGAGGCCCACACCACGAGGGCGACCGGGAGTGCGGCGATGATGATCGCTATGCGAAGACTTCGGGGCATTGAGGGATCCGGGAGCGGCCACGTATTGTAACGGTCCGGGCGGACTGCCGGACCTACCATCGACACTATGACGTTGGACCCACCGGTCGAGTTCCCATCGGTGCGCGAGGGTGAGCCGCTGGTCGTGTCGGGCACCCTCTTCGCCGTGTACCACCAATGTCCGGAACAGGCGACGGGTCGGCTCAGAGGCATCTACGGACCCGAGTCGCCGGCTTCCTTCCGCGGGGGCCTGGCCCACCGCGTCTTCGCCCGCCATCTGGCGGGGGGGCCGATCGGCCCCGACGAGTTCGCGACGGTGTGTCGCGAGGAGATCGGTGGCTCGATGAACCCCAAGTTGGCCTCCCTCGGCCTCAAGCCCAGCGAACTGGGTCGGGTCATCGAGGAGGTGGGCACCCTCTACGATCGCTTCCGACTGTTGGGCGCCGAAGGCTTCCGGGGCGCCGAGGTGAGCCTCGAGGTGGTGCCGATCGACGGGGTGACGTTGCGGGGCAGCGTGGACGCCGTGTTCGACGAGAACGGCGGCCATCGGCTCGTCGACTGGAAGACGGGTGGTCTCGGAGACCCCGGACCCCAGCTCGATTTCTACGCCCTCCTCTGGGCCATGGAGCGCGACGAGCTGCCGGCCAGGATCGAAGCCGTATCGGTGGCGACTGGTGAGCGATTCGAAGCCGTGCCCACCAGGAGCGATGTCGACGACACCGCCGGCCGGGTTGCCGAAATGGTCGATCGTCTTCGATCGGTGTTTGCGGATGGTGAGGAGTCACCGAGGACGGCGGGACCCTGGTGTCGCTGGTGCCCGTTGCTCGACGACTGCGACGAGGGGCGATCGGCATCGAGCCTGTTGGACCGCTGAGGACGATCAGCGTTCGCGCAATCGGACCATCGTGGGGCTCGAGGAGAACGGGTCGGCGGGGCCCGATTCCGCCCCCGCCGGCTTTGGCCGAATGCGGCGCAAGGCGCGAAGCCGGTCATGATCGAAGACCCGCTGCAGCGAGGTGGTGACATCGGGGTCGAATTGGCTCCCGGCGCATCGCTCGATCTCGTCGAGAGCGGTGATCGTGGGCAGCGGCGGCTGGTAGGGCCGTTCGCTCGTCATGGCATCGAAGGCGTCGGCGACCTGGACGATCCGGGCGGTGAGGGGAACGGATCGGGCGTCGAGACCGAAGGGATAGCCGTCACCGTCGGCCCGTTCGTGGTGGTAGAGCACTGCCGCAGCGACGTTTCGATGGACCACGTCGGCGACCAGCCGATGGCCGGCCTCGGGGTGGGTCCGGATCTCCCGCCACTCGGTGTGATTGAGCCCGGCCGGCTTCCAGAGGATGGTCTCCGGAACCCCCAGCTTGCCGAGATCGTGGAGCTGGCTTGCCAGGTAGAGATGATCCAGCGTGTCGACGGTGCAGCCCATCTCCACCCCGATCGCTACCGCGATGTCGGCGGTGCGCTGGCCGTGATCGGCTATGGCGGGGTCGCGCAGCCGCAGCACCTCGAGGAGCTTGGCGACGATCGATTCGGTGGTGGGTGTCGTCGTCATCGACGGATGGGGCCTGTGGGATCGCTGCGGCCAGGTTACGGCCGGGTCCCGTTCCCGCCGGGAATTTCCGGCCCGGGGCTCACGGCCCGGACGGCGTCACCGTGGCGATCTCGCGACCGATGTCGTCGACGAGATCGAGGAGTTCGGTCCGCATCTCGCGCAGGAGGTCGCGAACGCCTTCGATCTGCTTCCCTGCGGCCGTGAGCGATCGCTGCCCGGTCTTGAATCGCTCTGCCAGGATCCGGATGCGGTCGACCCGCTCGCCCAGCAGGGCCATGTCGACGTCGCCGTCACCGGTTGCCCCCCGGGCCGACAGGACGGCGATGGCCCAACGCATGGCGACCCGGAACAGGGCCCCGTCGCCGTCGTCGACGACCAGCACCCGATCGCCGTAGACGCCGAAACTCCCCACCTCGGCCGGGTAGGCCTCCCGAGCCGAGACGCAGATCCCGAAGTCGGCCCTGCGATTGGCCATGGCGCGATCCAATTCTTCGAGGATGCCGTCTTTGCCGGACAGGGTGAGCGACGCCTGGTTCTTGGCTTCGACGGCGATCCGATGACCGGTGGGGAGGTCGATGGTGAAGTCACCCACGGTGGAAGTCGGCCCGAGTTCGCCCGGCAACAACGACACGCGCTCGACGAGGCACCCGCCAACGCCCTCAGCCTCGGACCTGAGGATCGCCTCGACAGTGTCCTCGAAATCGTGTCCCTGGGCAGTTCCCCGAGCGGCCTCCTCCGCCCGCCCCTGCTCCCGCCCCCGTGCGTGGACGATGAGCGTGTGGAGTTCGTCGAACCGAGTATCGATCGACTGAGCCAGTCCGGCCAGGAGCGAGCCGTCGACGCTCGGGTCGAGGGCGGCCTGCAATCGCCGTTCCAGGACACCGTCGGGCCCGACCAGATCGGCGATCCGTCGTAGGAATTCGGTGGTATGGCTGTCGCCTCCCCTCGGGTCGAGCCGATCGAGCAGGGTGTCGCGCCACTCGGTGAACTCCTCGAGAGCTCGCGCCAGGAGGGAAGTGCGTCGGTCGGGGTCGAACCGTTCGGCGAACGCTCTCTCACCGGCGGCGATGATGGTGGACAGGCGTTCTTCCGAGTCGGCGAGGGTCGCCCCGATGGCCTGCCGCACCTGGGCGTCGACCGAGGCGACGTCGAGTCCGATTCCCATCGTCACCAGTCCCTGGGCCCCGACCCGGAGGATCCGTGACAGGAGATCGGCGTGGTCCTCGGCCGGCTGCGAGCGCACCAGGCCGGCCAGGGCAGGGTCGACGACGGTCAGCCCGGTGATGGTGACGCGGTCTCCGGTGATCTCGACCCGTGGTTCGGTGGCGGGGAGGTGGTGCACGCTCGTCATGAGCACAACCTACGAAGGCGGTGTGACACGAATCCCGGTGCACCCCTGAGCGGCGTCGCCTGTGCCACAATCAGTGGTTGTGACCACGCAAGCGCCGCCGGGTGTCGGTCTGGCACGGGTCGCCGCCGCCCTCGGAAGCACCACACTGGTCCTCGCTGGCCCCGAGGCGGAGGCGCGCCGCCGTGCCCTGCAGCTCACCGTGGAGCGGTACCTCCTTCCCAAGGTCTCCGACCCGAGCGCCCCGCTGATCACCGTGGTCGTCGGACCCACCGGGAGTGGCAAATCCACGCTGGTCAACGCCATGGCGGGGCATGCCGTGACCGTCACGGGTCCGCTGCGGCCGACGACCCGGACCCCGATGGTGTGGTCGGCGGGAGAGATCCCGACGATCCTGACGGAGGCCATCCCCGAGGCCGGCCTGGGGGCGGCGGCGGGTTTGCGCCCCCCGCCCGATGGCATGGTCATCGTCGACGCTCCGCCGCCCGGAGTGGCGACGGTCGATGGGATGGATCTCGCGATCACCCTGCTCGAGATCGCCGACGTCTGTGTGTTCGTGGCCAGCGAACGCCGGTATGCCGATGCCGAGGCATGGCGCCTGCTCGGCGTCGCCACCCGCCGCCGGATGCCCACCATCAGCGTGCTCAATCGGCTGAGCGGAGACGCCGCTACCCAGCGCCTTCTCCGCGAAGACATGGCCCGTCACCTCGTGAGACAGGGCCTGCTGCGGCGGCTCCACCCCGAAGGCGTCGTGGGGATCGAAGAGGCGAATACCGCGGCCGAAATCCAGGCCGCCGTCCTGAGAAAGGAACTGGAGAACCTGGCCGATCCGCAGGCGCGCCACGCCATCGTGACGCAAGGCATCGAATCGGCGATCGCCGAGGTCCAGCGCGGGCTCGTCAAGGTACGGGAGTCGGTCGGGTTTGAGCGCAGGCGCCACCGCCACCTCGCTCGCCTCACGGTCGATGCGTACGACTCGGAGAGCGCCGCTCTGCGATCCTCTTTGGCCCGGGCCGAGCTGGCGGCGCTGGCGGCTCAACCCAAACGCCTGGTCGTCGACCTCGGTTCCGTGGTCACCAGGAGGGCGACGAGCGCGTCGCGCCGGGCGGCGGCGGCGTGGAACCTCGACACGGTGGGGCGCCTGCTGCTGGAGCGGGGCCCGGAGCTGTGGACGCACGGACCCGGCACCCCCCGGCTCGCTCAGGAAGCGATCGCCTCGTGGCAGCAGGGGCTTTTCGATCTGGCGAAAATGCAGTCGGGCCGCCGTTTCCGTCGGGCATGGCGCCGTCGGATCGGCGACTGGCTCCGCCGGGTCTCGGTCGATCCGTCACTCGTGCCCAAGGGCCGACTCCGGCGCCGGATGGCGCGGATTCCCGGGGCGGCGGAACAGGCAAGGAGACGTCTCGCCGAGGCGATGGCGACTGTGCTGGAGTCCGATCGGCTGAGATTCGTCGATGCACTCGGCCCGGCGATTCCGGCTTCCCTCGCCGATCGACTGTGGCTCGAGATGGAGGCGGGCGGTGAGTGACATCCTTCGGGTCGTGGACGGCCTCGATCTCGTCGTCGAGCTCTCGGAGGGCGTGGTGCACCCCGATGACGTCGCCCGAGCTCGCCAGACGGCACGGCGGGCGCGCCACCGCGGCGGT
>JBFELU010000040.1:0-22410 GCA_041551965.1 Acidimicrobiia bacterium | reverse complement strand
TGATCGGAAGCATGAACAGACCCTGCTCCGGATCGAGATCGAGCGTCATCACGTAGCGATCCAGCTCGTCGTAGCAGGTGAAGTTCTCCACCTCATCGAACGTCTGATCGCACTCGTCGGCCTTGGCGTCGTAGGCCTCGTTGCAGAAACCGTACGGGCCGAACCCGTCGCAACGATAGGTTCCGACACCGCCGCCGGGCCAGGGGCCACCGACCCAGGCGAACTGGGTGATGTCCCAGACCGTGCAGTCGCCCTCGGTCCCGCCGGAGAAGGCGCAATCCAGCGCTGCCTCCGAGAAAGGCACCTCGCTGAAGTACGCCGAGCCGGGCACGTTGTCGATGACGATCTCGATGCCGGCCCGGGCGAACTGCGCCTGGAGGATCTGCTGCTGCAGCTCACGCAAGGCGTTGCCGCCGGTGGTGCCGACCCGCAGGCTCAGCTTGCCCCTCTCGGGGTGCTCGTAGATGCCGTCGCCACCCTGGGTGTAGCCGGCTTCTTCCAGCTTCGCAATGGCAGCATCGACGTTGTTGCCTGCGTACAGATCGAAGCCGTGGGCCTGGTAGTACGGAGCCTGGTTGGTCCCGAAGAACGTGTTCCACAGCCCGTCGGGCGAGAGCACGCCTTCACCGAAGACCCGGGCGTACAGCGCGGCGACCACCTCGGCCTTGTCGAAGGCGTAGGCCATCGCCTCACGGACCAGCGGGTCCGAGAGATGCACGTTGTACAGGTTGAGTCCCCAGTGCTCCCAGACCGGGCCGGGCGCAGCCGCGCTCACGAAACGGGGATCCTCCCGCAGCTGCTCGAAGTCGAGCTGCGGCTGGGTCATGATGATGTGGGCCTCACCGGCGCGCATCGAGTTGATCTGCGCATCGGTGTCGGGCACCACGGTCATCACCAACCCGTCCACGCACGCCAGGCCGTCGTTGACGGCGTCGGGGCTCACCGACCCGTGATACAGGTCGTTGCGGTTCATCACCACGCTGACCCCGGGGTTCCAAGCCTCGAGGACCATCGGGCCCGTCGACGGCGCCACGCCGCCATCGGGGGTCTCCCAATTGCCCCACAGCTCGTTGACCTCAGCGGCGCCGAGGCCCTCCCATACGTGCATCGGCGGGATCACCTGGAACAGGGTCTTCCATCCGGCAAAGGCCGCCGACATGTCCCATTCGAACTCGGTCGGGGAGATCACCCGGAAATCGGTGATCAGGTCGTAGCCGGTCCGGTCCGCAAACGGGAACACGAAGATCTCTTCGCCGTCCTCGCCGACCCCGGTCTCCATGATGATGTCCAGGTATGCCCCGATCTCGGCGGGGTCGAACGCCACGCCATCGGACCACACCAGCCCCTCGCGGAGCTTGAAGCTGAGGGTCGCGGAGCCATCGTCATTTTCCGACACGACGGCTTCCTCTGCCAGCAGCTCCGGGTAGAAGGTCATGGTCGAGGCATCGCCGTACAGCCCGTCCCACATCCCCTGGATGAGCCACGCAGTGATCGACAGCTGGTGGGTCGGATCGAAGTACTGCCAGCTCGACGGCTCTTGCTCATGCGCCCACAGGAGGGGACCCTCGGCCGCGTCATCGCAATAACCGGCCGGTGTCGCCTCCGTCGTAGTGGTCTCTTCCCCTGCAGTCGTGGTCGTCTCGTCGCCGGCTTCAGTGGTAGCCGCAGCCTCGGTGGTGGTCGTCGCAGCCGTGGTATCGGCTGCGTCGTCATCGCCGCAGGCGGAAACGACCAGGAAGAACACCGCCGCGATCGCGAGCAGGCGCCAGTGCTTGACTAGAGATGTCAAGTTCAGCCTCCCTGATAATCGGTACATTGTCACGCCCGTGGTGTCACGGGTCGGGATTCGGAATCCCCTTGAGCCCCGGAAAATGCTCCGGGCGAATACACACTACCTGTATCGGTGTGAACCCGCTTCCGCTCTTGGCCGCCTGCGGCGCAGGCGGCCAAGGAAGTATGGAAGGTCCTCCATCGGGCGGCAAGTCCGAATTGCCACAATATCCCTGGGGAGAAGCCCCGGGAATCAGGCCTCAGTTGCGGTCGGTCCGATGCCAATCTTCCAGGTTCCAGGTGAGACCGGCTGCCACCGGGTACGGGGGGCCGTGCATCACGTTGGCCACGCCGTCTGCCCAGACAGCACCGAGGGACAGATGGGAGTAGAGAGGAACGAAGACCACCTCGTCGGAGAGGATGGCTTCGGCCTCCTCGATGAGCGTCTCCAGCTCCGCGACGTCCACGGTCGCATCCATCTCATCACGAAGCTCAGCGAAGCGAGCGGTGGCACCGTTCCGGTAGGCGCCCGCCTCGGTGCCCCAGTAGTACCAGTTGTCGCCGCCTGGACCCTGATTCTCGGGATCCCACAGATCGTGGACGCTCACCAGGCCCGACAGGCCCGGGAACGACCACCAGCCCCAGGCGGCCACGTCGAAGGCGCCGTTGGGGCCCGATTCGCTGAACAACAGCATGCCGTCCTCGAGATCCACCTCATAGCCGATACCGGCGGCCGTGAACATGTCCGCAAGCAGGTCCGCCAACCGGACTCGTTCCTCATTGTTGGACGTCGTCGTGAAGACCACCGTCAGCGGCTCGGTCGTGCAGTCGCGGCCCAGTTCGGCACAGACCTCGCCCGCAAGCTCCCCGGCCCGATCGGGGTCGTAGGGATACTTCTCATCCCACGCCCCCGTCGACAGCCGGGGAATGAACATGTCCACGTAGGAGCCCAACGATCCACCGAGTCCCTCGAGCAGTTCTTCGGCAATGGAGTCCCTATCGATCAGATGAGCCACCGCTCGGCGGAACTTCAAGCTCGCGGTCGTCGAAACCGGATTCCGCTCGAAGCGGGCGTCGGCATGGAACGAGAAGAGCAGGTGCTCCCAGATGTTCCCCGGGCCCACCACGAGATCCGCACCCTCGCCTTCGAGATCCCTCAGACGGTCCACCAGGGTCGAGGAAGGTTCCACCGAGATCACGTCGATCTCCCGATTCACGAACCCGTCAAGCAAGTCGGTGGTGCTGGGTATGAACCGGAAGAGCACCGAATCCAGATACGGCAGCCGGTCACCCGTCTCCGGTTCACGGCCCCAGTAGTTCTCGTTGCGGACCAATCGCAGCCATTCCCCCTTCACCCACGACTCGACGATGAACGGCCCCCCGGACGGCCACATCGTGTCGTTCCACGCGTTGAGGAAGTCCGTGCCCTGCACCGCATGGGCCGGTACCACCACGTCGAACAACAACTCATACCGGACGGTGGGCTCACTCATGGTGAAGCTGAAGGTCTTCGGTCCCGCCTCGACGCTCTCGGGGATTATCCGGTCGTACACCACCTTGGTGGTCGGCAAGCCGGCGTCCATGTGGAGTTCGTAGGTGAATGCGAAATCCTCCCCGGAGATGGGGACCCCGTCCGACCAGACCGCGTCCTCTTTGATCCGGTAGGACACCGTCATGGTGCCGTCGTCGTTCACCACCACTCCGCCGTTGTCCGTCGTGGGGAGCTCCTCGACGAGAAAGGGTTCCAACTCCCGAGTCGCTCCGTTGAGGCGATAGACCCCCGCCAAGTGTGCGTTTCCCACCAGGCCGACGATCAGGTTGGTGCCACCCGGAACCAGCGGGTTCAGCGTCGGGGGCTCCGAGGCGTACCCCACCACGACCTCTCCGCCGTACCGGTCACCCCGTCCTCCGGTGCCCTCAGAGGTCGTCGTCACCGGTGCGATCGTGGAGGAGGTGCTCGTGGTCGTGTCGGGTGCCTGGGTCGTGAGCGCTGCGGTCGGCTCGGTGGCGGCATCTCCCGTGCAGGCGGCAGCAATCAGCATCAGCACTGATGCCCATGTCAGAAGCGAGCCCCGGCGCCGCCCTGCCGATCGGCTCACGGCCGGGGTTCCTTCGTTCCGGACCGCCCCCACACGGGTGCAGTCAGTCGAGGACCCACGCCAACGCGAAGGTGGTGACAGTGAACAGCAAGGCGACCGCCACCGTCAGCCGATCGAGATTGCGCTCGACCACGGTCGACCCGGTCAGGCCGCCCACCGGTCCCATTCCCCCTCCGAACGCATCGGAGAGACCACCGCCCCGCCCGGCGTGCAACAAGATGAGCGCAATGAGCCCGATGGAGAACAGGATGTGGAGGCTGATGACGAGCGCGTCGACGATGCCTTCCAAGTTGAATCCCTTTCACGTCGCGGTGACCCGTGTCGGGGTCGGGCGTTCCATTTTGGAGCGCCCCCAGCGCGAAGGCAAGTTCTTCGCCGGCCTCGGCAGACAATTCCCCGGCCTCAGGCGCTCTCGCCTTTGGCCTGATCTGCCACCCGCCGGGCGGCCGCGGCGGCGGCTTCGGGATCGCCCAAGTAGCGGCTGACGATGGGCCGGAGCCCATCGTCGAGTTCATAGACCAGCGGGATCCCGGTGGGAATGTTCAGCGAAGGGATCTCGGCGTCGGAGATGCCGTCGAGGTGCTTCACCAGCGCCCGCAGGCTGTTGCCGTGCGCCGAAACGAGCACTCGCCGGCCCTGCTTGACGAGCGGCACGATCACATCGTGCCAGTACGGCAACATCCGCACAACGACATCGACCAGGCTCTCGCTGGCGGGGAGGACGTCCGGCGCCAGGTCGGCGTAGCGGGGGTCGTGTCCCGGGTGGCGGGAATCACTCGGCTCGAGCCGGGGAGGCGGCACGTCGTACGAACGGCGCCACACCTGGACCTGCTCCTCACCGTGCTCCCGGGCCGTCTCGGCCTTGTTGAGGCCCTGCAACGCCCCGTAGTGGCGCTCGTTGAGCCTCCAGTGCTTCAGCACCGGGATCCAGTCGAGACCCATCTCTTCGAGGGCCAGGTTGAGCGTGAGAATCGCGCGCCTCAGCACCGAGGTGACCGCCACATCGAAGCCCAGCCCTTCCGCCTTGAGCAGCCGGCCGGCGTTGCGGGCCTCGGTCACCCCGGCCTCCGAGAGGCCCACGTCGGTCCAGCCTGTGAAGCGGTTCTCGAGATTCCACTCGCTCTCGCCGTGACGCAGCAATACGAGGGTGATCGACATGAGGCCGTCCTGGTTGCGTGCCCGCGACGCTAGCGCTCGTCGACCGGCTATCGGTCTACGGTCCGCCAGGTGGCGATGTTCCAGGCGACACCCTGACCCTGGTTGACCGCCGGTCCCTCGACCTCGTTCGGCCACCAGGCGACGGCGACCCGGTCGTGGGTGATGAGGGGCAGGATCACCATCTCCTCGGCCAGAAGGTTCTCGAGTTGCCGCAGCAACGCGTCGATCGACGTCGGATCGGTCGTCCCCTCCAAATCTTCGATGAGGGTCGCATAGAGACGGGTGGCGGCGTCCTGCACCTTCGAGTCGACGGTGCCCCACCGGAAGAAGTTGGTGCCGACGAACGGAAGGCCGTTGGGATCGAACATCCTGACGAACTCGATCGCCCGCGATCGACCGGGACCCCCGGTGAACCGCCACGTGGCGGTATCCCAGGTCCCGTTGTCCAGGGTCTGCCCGAACAGGAGCACCGCGTCCTCCAGCTGCAGCTCGGCGGCGATCCCGGCGTCGGCCAACATGACCACGATGCTCCCCGCCATGGCTACCGTCCCTGTCCGCTCCGACGCGGCGGTGAGCACGAGGCGCGGGCCGTTGTCCGAGAGGTCGTCGGTCTCGAGGCTCCTCGTCAGGGAGTCGAGGTAGAACTCGGTCTGCGCCGGGTCGTACTCGTATTGCGCCCACGGGTCTTCGGTGAGACCCGGCCGGTAGAGCCTGAGGAACGAGAACAACGGTACGGTGTCGCGCTCGGAGGCAAGCCGGATCCGGTCGATGGCGTGGGCCACCGCTCTTCTGAAATCCCGGTACTCGTTCAGGCTCGCGGCGTTCCGATTGCTCGGGCCGAATTGGAAGTTGAGATGGAGCCAGTCGAGGCTCGGGGCCAGATCGACGACGGCGCCCTCGGTCTCCAGCGCCTGATAGGGAGCCACACCCGCGCTCGGAAAGTTCAGGCTCACCACGTCGAGTTCCCGGCTCTCGAAGAACTGCAACAGACGCGGGTCGGAGGCTTCCCCGAAGAAGCGAAACACCACCCGGTCCAGGTGGGGCAGCGGCTCGCCGGTGACCGGATCAATCTTCCAGTAGCGCTCGTTCCGGCTCAGGGCCAGGAATTGGCCCGGCTGGTACTCCTCGAACACGAATGGCCCCGCCCCGGTCCAGACGCGATCGTTCCAGTCGTTGACGAAGTCGGTGCCTTCCACTTCATGACGGGGGAGGATGTAGGGAAAGAGCAGTTCGGCATCCGTGGAGGCCTGCATCGTCAGCGTCACGCCGTCGTCGTCGGCGATGATCGACCCGGGCACGACCTTGTCGTGGCGGGCCCGGAGATCGCTGCGGATCGGGAGCGAGGGGTCGACGATCACCTCATGGGTGAACTCGAGGTCCGCCCCCGTCACCGGCTCGCCGTCCGCCCATTCGGCGCCCGGAACCAACCGAACCACGACCTGAATCGTGCCGTCACCGTTGTCGACGATCCCTCCGTTCGCCACCGACGGGATCTCGGCGAGGATCTCGGGAACGAGCTCCAGCGAAACCGGTGCCACTCCAAACCCCGTCGTGTACGCCGCCGCCGCCACTCGATCCAGCACCACCACGTCGGCGGAATCAAGCAAGGGGTTGAGTGTGCGCGGGGCCGGTGCTCCCCCGACCCCCACGATCACTTCGGCTGGCGCCGGATCGGGGGAGGTCGTGGTCACGCTGGTGGCGGGGCCCTCGGTCACCGGGGCCGGTGGCACGCCGGTTCCGGGCGCGCAGGCGAGAGCCACCACGCTCAGAGCGAGTCCGAGACGCGCCAGAGGCTTGATGCCACTCATCGGCGCAATCATCGGCAGCCGGGCGATCCGACCCGAGGATTTCGCCTAGACCCAGTACCGAACGATGGCGGCGAAAGAGTCGGGATCGAGTGACGCCCCTCCCACCAGGGCGCCGTCGATATCCCGCTTTGCCATCAGGCCGGCGATGTTCCCCGGATTCACCGATCCCCCGTACAGGATCCGGACCTCGTCGGCGGCCTCGCCCCAGCCGTCTCGCACGCGGTCCCGGAGGAAGCCGATGGCCGCCGCGGCCGTATCTGCATCGGCCGTTCTGCCGGTCCCGATCGCCCAGATCGGCTCGTAGGCGACCACGAGCCCGGCCACCGTCTCGCCGTCGAGACCCTTCAGGTCGGTGGCGAGCTGGGTGCCGATCACCTCCTCAGTGATGCCTTCGTCGCGCTGTTCGAGGGTCTCACCGACGCACACAATGGGCACCATCCCTGCCTCGAGAGCCGCCCGCAGCTTGCGGGCAACCGTCGCGTCGTCCTCCCCGAACAGCTGGCGTCGCTCGGAGTGGCCCACGATGACGTACCGCACCCCCAGCGTCGCCAGCATCCCCGGCGAGACTTCCCCGGTGAACGCACCCTTCCCCTCCCAGTGGAGGTTCTGCGCCCCGAGCATGATCCTCAGGAAATCAGCCTCGATGACGGTCTGCACCGAGCGAAGCGCCGTGAACGGCGGGCAAACGACCACATCGACCCGGTCGTAATCGGCGGGATCGAGCCGATACCCCAACTTCTGCACCATCTGAATCGCCTCGAGGTGCGTGGCGTGCATCTTCCAATTGCCGGCGATGAGATCCTTACGTGGCATCGGCCCACCTCTCCAGCGCCGCCAATCCCGGCAGCGTCCCCTGCTCCAGATACTGCAACCCCGCCCCTCCCCCGGTCGAGAGGTGATCGACTCCCCCGTCGAGACCGAACGAGCGCAACGCCGCAACGCTGTCCCCGCCTCCCGCCACGGTGTAGCCCGCACAACCGACGACGGCCTCGGCGACGGCCCTGGTGCCGGCGGCGAACTCGCTCCACTCCCACACCCCCATCGGCCCGTTCCAGAAGAGCGTGCCCGCCTCGCCGGCGATCGAAGCGAACTCCGCGGCCGTGGCCGGACCGATGTCGAGGCCGACGGCATCGTCGGGCACGTCCCGGGCTTCGACCACCCGATGCTCGGCGTCCGAAGAGAAGACGTCGCCCACCACGATGTCGGACGGGAGCGACACCTTGCCGCCGTCGGCCGATCCGAGAACCGCCCGGACCTCGTCGATCATTTCCCGCTCCACACGTGATCGACCCACCTCGTAGCCCTCGGCCGCCAACAACGTGAAGCACATCGCACCACCCACCAGCAGGGCGTCGACCTTGGGTAGGAGCGCCTTCATCACCCCGAGCTTGTCCGACACCTTGGCGCCGCCGAGGATGACGACGGAAGGCCGTTCGGGATTCTCCAACAACCGGCCGAAGGCGTGCACCTCCGCTTCGAGCACACGTCCAGCGGCCGACGGCAAGCGCTCGGCCACACCGACCGTCGACGCGTGGGCTCGATGTGCCGACCCGAAGGCATCCAGCACGAACAGGTCTGCCAGTCGGGCGAGCCCATCGGCCACAGCCGGATCGTTGGTCGTCTCACCCGGCTCGAATCGGGTGTTCTCCAACATGACCACGTCACCGGCTGCCGCTTCACCGACGACCCGCTGCGCCCCCGGTCCGATCACGTCGCTTGCCAGGGCGACCGGGAAGCCTCCGAGCTCCCCCAGGCGAGCAGCGACGGGGGCCATCGATACCGTCGGATCGACGCCCCTGGGCCGGCCGAGATGGCTGCACACCACCACGGTTGCGCCGCCTTGGCGCAGCTCGCGGAGCGTGGGAAGGCTGGCACGAATCCGGTAGTCGTCGGCGACCGTCGTCCCGCTCAGCGGCACGTTGAGATCGGCTCGAACCAAGACGCGGGTCCCCTCGACCTCGAGATCGCTGAGCGACGGCACCACACCGCTCACGCTAGCCGCCGCAGGACGGCACCCAGCCGAGCCGGATGGTGCTGGGGCCAGTCGGCGTCGGGGTCGACGAGGTCGGCGCGCTCTGTGCTCACCCCGAGGGCCATCAGGGCATCCTCGTCCACCGCCAGCGCGGTCACCGGATCGGGCACGGAGAAGGCTCCCTCCTGCACGATCACGACGTCGGGAGGCCGGAGCCCGGTGTGCTCCATGAGAGCACGCACATGATCGGCGGCCTCCATCCCGAGCGTCTCGGCGTCCTGTGTCGTCAGGTTGCACACGTAGACCACCTTCGCTTCGCTCGCCCCGATGGCCGACACGATGCCTTCCGGTTGCAGGCAGGCCGCGATCGATGTGAAGAGGCTCCCGGGCCCGAGGACGATCTGATCCGCGGCCTGAATGGCCCGGATCGCGGCCGGTGTCGCCGGCGCATGAACCGGCGAGATCCGCAGTTCCGTCAACCGCCCCTGTGCGTGCTGGATCGCAACCTGTCCGGTCACCACGTGTCCGTCGATCACCGCCTCCAGGGTGAGTCGATCCTCCGTCGCCGGGAGCACCGCCCCCCGGGCCCCGAGCAACCGACCGGCGGTATGCAGTGCATCGACGAAACTGCCCGACCGTTGGGTCAGCGCGGCGAGCATCAAGTTGCCGAGCGAGTGGCCGGCGACGTCACCTCCCTCGAAACGGTGCTCGAAAAGCTCTCCCCACACGGACGGCTCGGGGCTCAGCGCGAGCAGGGCGCGACGGATGTCGCCGGGCGGGGGGATCCCGAGGGCCGGCGCGAGGCGACCCGATGAGCCTCCGTCGTCGGAGACGCTCACGACCGCCGTGATGGTTCCGGCGTATTCCTGAACCGCCAGCAGCGCCTGCGCCAGGCCGTGGCCCCCTCCGAGAGCCACCACCGAGATTCCCTCCGTGTCGACCTCGATCGCCTCGAGCAGCGGCTCCGCCAGCGGGCCGGTCATCGATCGATGTCTCGATGGTTGACGGTCGCCGGCAGCTCTCGGCTGCGAATCCACTCCCCCAACCGCTCCGCCACGGCGACCGAACGATGACGGCCGCCGGTGCACCCCACGGCCACCGTCAGATACGCCTTTCCCTCGGCCTCGTAGCGAGGGAGCAGGAAGGCCAGGAGGTCCTCGATCCTCGAGACGAACTCCACCGCGTCTTCGTGGGAGAAGACGAAATCCCGCACGGCCTCATCGCGGCCGGTGAGGGGACGGAGGTCGGTGCTCCAGTGCGGGTTGGGCAGGAAGCGCACGTCAAAGACCAGGTCGACGTTGGGTGGGACGCCGTGCTTGAAGCCGAACGAGGTCACGGCCACGCGCATCGACCGTCGCGGTGTCTCCCGGGCGAACGCTTCCTGCACCGCTTCTCTCAGATCGTGCGCGTTCCGACCGCCCGTGTCGATGAGCACATCCGCCTTCTCCCGCAGGCCTTGGAGCGCTTCGCGCTCGAGGGCGATCGACTCCGCCACCGAGGGCGCCTCCACCGGGTGGGGGCGACGGCTCTCGTTGAACCGGCTCAACAACACATCGTCACCGGCATCCAAGAACAGCACAGTCGTCGGCACCGCGTTGCGGGCCAGGGACAACAGCACCCGCTCCAGATCCACGAAGGACAGCCCTCCCCTCGTGTCGACGATCACCGCCAGCCGGCGCTGGCGGCTCTGGTGCAGGTCGGCGTGATCCACGACCCCGGAGATCAGGGTCGCGGGAAGGTTGTCCACGACGAAATACCCGATGTCCTCGAGCGCCTTGGCGGCCGTCGAGCGACCGGCGCCCGACATTCCCGTGATCACCACCAGATGAGGCCGATCAGCCACTCCCGCCCCCCTCGTGGAGCGCTCCGTAGAGACCGTCGGCCACCGAGGACGGGAGGACCTCGGCGAGGTCCTCCCGATCCGCCTCGCGAATCTTCTTGAGAGACCCGAAACGCCTCAAGAGAGCCTTCTTTCGTGCCGGCCCGATGCCGGGAACCGCGTCGAGCACGGAATCCACCATACGGCGTCCCCGCAGGGATCGGTGGTAGGCAACGGCAAAGCGGTGCGCCTCGTCGCGAATCCGCTGCAGCAGAAACAGGGCGTCCTCCCCCCGAGGGATCCGCAACGGCTCCGGTCGGCCGGGGAGGTAGACCTCCTCCATCCGCTTGGCCAAGCCGGCCACCGGGATCTCCAGCCCGAGTTCGTCCACCACCCGCACGGCCCGGGAGACCTGGCCCACTCCGCCGTCGACGAGCAGCAGCGACGGCGGGTAGGCGAACTTGCCCTTCTCGGAAGGGGGCCGGTCCCGGTCTTGGAGGTAGGCCAGCAGACGACGGCGGATGACTTCCTCCATGGCGGCAAAGTCGTCTTGGCCCTCCAGGCCCCTGACCTTGAAACGGCGGTAGTCCCCGCGCCGCGGAAGGCCATCCTCCATCACCACCATCGAGCCCACGGTGTCCGTGCCCTGGATCGTGGAGATATCGAACGCCTCGATCCGCAGCGGGGGCTCCGGCAGATCCAGGGAGTCCTGCAGGCTGCGCAGAGCCCTGGCCCTGGCGTTGTGATCGGTGTGGCGCCGGAGACGGTGTCGAGCGAACTCCTCGCGTGCGTTGGCCTGCGCGGTCTCGAGCAGACGCTTCTTGGGCCCGCGCCTGGGGATCCGCAACGACACCGCCGCCTCCCGGCGAATACCGAGCCAGGCCCGCCAGAGCCCCGGCTCGTCGGGTAGCTCCTGCATGAGCACCTCGGCCGGGGGGGGCGAGGCGCCGTAGGTCTGGCTCAGCATCCGGCCCATGAGCTCGCCGGCCGTGACCTCCTCGACCTTGTCCACGATCGTGGCAACGCGACCGGTCACCCGGCCCCTGCGCACCGTGAGCACCACCAGGGCAGCCTCCAGGTCGTCGTCCGCAAAGGCGAAGAGATCGAAGTCGTCGCGCCGATCGGACGCCACCTCCTGGCGGGCCAGCGCTTTGGAGATCGAGGTCATCTGGTCACGCAGCCGTGCCGCCCTTTCGAAGTCGAGGGTGTCGGCGGCGGCGTGCATCTTTCCCTCGAGCCGGGCCAACACCGGGTCGCCCTCCCCGGACAGGAACTCGGCGAGCCCGTCGACGTGGGCGCGGTACGTCTCGGCATCGACTTCGCCGACGCAGGGACCCGAGCACCGCTCGATGTGGAACAACAGGCAGGGGCGGCCCTGCGCCGCATGGCGCTTCATCTTGGCGTTGGTGCACGTGCGAACCGGAAAGGTCCGCAGCAGCAGGTCGAGAGTCTGACGAATGGCATAGGCATGGGCGTAGGGACCGAAGTACTGGGTCCCCTTGCGCCGCTTTCCCCGCATGACCGTCGCCCGGGGCCACTCCTCGCTCCTGGTGATGGCGAGGTAGGGATAGCTCTTGTCGTCCCGCAATCGAATGTTGAACCGGGGCTGGTGCTTCTGGATGAGGGTGTACTCGAGATGGATCGCCTCGACCTCGTTGTCGGTCACGATCCACTCCACGGTCGCCGCGGCATCGGTCATCGCCCTGGTGCGGGGGGGCAGGTCACCCGAGAAGTAGTTGGGCACCCTCTTCCGCAGCGACTTCGCCTTCCCCACGTAGAGCACCGCACCGTGCCGATCGCGAAAGAGATAGGCGCCGGCGGCGTCGGGGATCTCCAAGGGTGCGGGACGGCGCAGCATGGGCGCTCCGAGTGTATCGGTGGGGCCCCCGCTCACCCTCGGTTCCAGCGGATCCCGATGAGACGGGGGATCTGCCCCTGTCCGCCGGGGAGCTCGTCACCCCCGACCCGATCCACACCGATCTCGATGAGACGCTCCAGCCCCCAGCCGTGGCGGCTTGCGGTCGTGAGCAGGTCCCCAAGAGGTCGATGATGAAACGTCAGGGAGCGTTCTCCGGCGGGCTCCTCCGACGAACCTGCATCGAGGTATGGGCCCCATCGCCACAGCACCTCGCCGTCGGTGACGTCCACGATCGGCCCCGAGCCCGGAGTCGTGAAGACCGGATGATTGGCCACGACGACGAGAGCTCCGGCGGCTCTCACCACCCGGGCGGTCTCGGCGAAGAACCCCTCGGCGTCGCCGAGGTGCTCCAGGACGAGGATCGCGATCGCACCGTCGAGCGAGCCGCTCCGGAGCCAACCGAGGGCCGGGAGCTGGCCCAGCACCACCGGGCCTTTGTCCCGGGCCAGGCCGGCGAGCGCCGGAGAGGCGTCGCATCCGACCGGACGGGCTCCCACCCGGGTCAGCTCCGCCATGATCCGACCCTCCCCACACCCGAGATCGATCCACCGTGCCCCGCCGGCCTCGCCGACGAGCTCGAGGATCATCGGCACGACGGTCTCGCGATAGACCGGGTCGCTGTCGACCTCCTCGACCCACCATCCGGCGAGGTCGTCGCCCCAGGTCACGTGCCGAGCATCTCCCGCAGGAACTTCCCGGTATACGACTCGGGGACGGCGGTGATATCTTCCGGTGACCCGGCGGCCACCACCCGGCCTCCTTCTTCACCGCCCTCCGGCCCGAGATCGATGATCCAGTCGGCCGACTTGACGACGTCGAGGTTGTGCTCGATGACCACCACGGTATTGCCGGCATCGACAAGACGGTGCAACACGCCCAGGAGCTTCCGCACATCCTCGAAGTGGAGGCCGGTGGTGGGTTCATCCAGGATGTAGAAGGTCCGGCCGGTCGCCCGCTTTCCCAGTTCGCTCGCCAGCTTGACTCGCTGGGCCTCGCCGCCCGAGAGGGTCGGAGCCGGCTGGCCCAGCTTGATGTAGCCGAGCCCCACGTCGAACAGGGTCTGCAGTACCCGCACGATGCTCGGCTGGTTCTCGAAGAACGCCAGCGCCTCGGTCACCGACATGTCCAGCACGTCGGCGATCGTGTGCCCCTTCCACAGGATCTCGAGGGTCTCGCGGTTGTAGCGCCGCCCCTTGCACTGTTCGCAGGGGATGTAGACGTCGGGCAGGAAGTGCATCTCGATCTTGATCTGGCCGTCGCCCTTGCAGGCCTCGCAACGCCCTCCCCGCACGTTGAAGGAGAAGCGACCCGGCTTGTAACCCCGCATCCGGGCGTCGGGAGTCGAGGCGAAGAGCGCTCGGATCTTGTCGAAGACCTTCGTGTAGGTCGCCGCATTCGATCGCGGAGTACGTCCGATCGGGGACTGATCGATGTTGATCGCCTTGTCGATGTCGTCGAGACCCTCGACCCGGCGGTGCCGGCCCGGCATCTCCCGGGTCCGGTACAGCTCGAAAGCCAGCGCCTTCGAGAGGATCTCCTCGACCAGGGTCGACTTCCCGCTCCCGGAGACGCCGGTCACGGCCACGAACATCCCGAGCGGGAAGGCGACGTCGATCTCCTTCAGGTTGTTCTCGGCGGCGCCGCGCACCACGATCGAGCGCCCGTCTTGGACCCGGCGCCGCTCGGGGACGGGGATGCTGCGGCGCCCGGCGAGATAGTCGCCGGTCAAAGACGTCGCTTCGTTCATCACATCCTCGAGGGCGCCCTCGGCCACGATCCGGCCCCCGTGTTCGCCGGCGCCGGGGCCGATGTCGACCACGTGGTCGGCCGTCCGGATGGTCTCCTCGTCGTGTTCGACGACGATGACCGTGTTCCCGAGGTCTCGCAGCCGGACCAGGGTCTCGATGAGACGCTGGTTATCGCGCTGATGGAGCCCGATCGAAGGCTCGTCGAGGATGTAAAGCACCCCCACCAATCCCGAGCCGATCTGGGTGGCGAGCCGAATCCTCTGGGCTTCCCCGCCGGCCAGCGTCGCGGCACTCCGGGAGAGAGTGAGGTAGTCGAGCCCGACGTCGAGGAGGAACTGCAGCCGGTCCTTGATCTCCTTGAGAACCGCCTCGGCGATCTTGGCCGAGCGGTCGTCGAGATCGAGCTCTTCCAGGAACCGTCGGGCCTCCCGCAGGGAGGCCGATGAGAGCTCGTGGATGTTGCGATCACCGACGGTGACCGCCAGCGAAACCGCGTTGAGGCGAGCCCCGCCGCAGGCCTCGCAGGGCACGAGCCGCATGAACTGCTCGTAGGCCTCGCGGGTCCCGTCGCTGTCGGCTCCCTCATGACGGCGCACCAGCCACGGGACCAGACCCTCGTAGGTCGTCTGATAGCGGCGTTGGCGGCCGAACCTATTCACGTACGCAACCGTGATCGGCTCGTCCCCGGTGCCGTAGAGGACGCGCTCCCGATCTGCTTCGTCGAGGTCCCGGAACGGTGTCTCGAGATCGAACTCGAACTTCTTGGCAACGCCCTCCAGCAGGCGGGCGTAATAGCGGCCCCGATGGCGCCCCGACCACGGAGCGACGGCACCTTCGGCGAGGCTGCGGTCCTGATCCGGAATGGCCAAGTGCCAGTCCACCTGGAACCGAGTGCCGATGCCGTTGCAGGCCGTGCAGGCCCCGTAGGGGCTGTTGAACGAGAAGTTGCGCGGCTGCAGCTCTTCGAAGGACAACCCACAGTGATCACACGCAAAGTGCTGACTGAAGGTGAGGGTGGGGCCCTCGACCACGTCGATGACGGCAGTGCCCTCGGCGAGCCGCAGCGCCGTCTCCAGGGAGTCGGTCAGGCGGCGCTCGATGCCCTCCTTGCGAACCAGCCGGTCGACGACCACTTCGATGGTGTGCTGGTAGTACCGGTCGAGGCGGATGTCCTCGTTGAGATCACGGACTTCCCCGTCGATGCGAGCTCGCGAGAAGCCCTCCCGGCTGAGCTCCTTGAGCAGCGACTCGTACTCTCCCTTGCGGCCGCGCACGACCGGGGCGAGGATCTGGAAGCGCGCCCCCTCCCCCAGTTCGAGGATCTGATCCACGATCTGCTGCGGGGTCTGCCGCGCCACCACCCGGCCGCATTGGGGACAGTGGGGGATGCCGGCCCGGGCGTAGAGCAACCTGAGGTAGTCGTGGATCTCGGTGACCGTGCCCACTGTGGAACGGGGGTTGCGGCTGGCCGTCTTCTGGTCAATCGAGATCGCCGGCGACAGCCCCTCGATGAAGTCGACGTTCGGCTTCTCCATCTGCCCCAGGAACTGCCGCGCGTAGGCAGACAGGCTCTCCACATAGCGCCGCTGGCCCTCGGCGTAGATGGTGTCGAAAGCGAGCGACGACTTCCCGGAACCCGAGATGCCCGTGAACACGATCAGTCGACGGCGCGGGAGCTCCAGGGAGACGTTCTTGAGGTTGTGTTCCCGGGCACCCCGGATCACGATCGCGTCGGTCGCCACCGCCGGTCCTCACCGCTGGGGTGGCGCATCATAGTGATCGAGCGGCTCTGAATTGCAGGGGTGTCGTTCGCTGTGGCGAAACCGGGATCCCGCCTACACTCTGCCCATGTTTCGGCAGATCGGGCCCGGCGAGATCATCATCATCGTGGTGGTTCTGGTGTTCCTCTTCGGGGCGAAGAAGCTCCCGGAACTCGCCCGCTCACTCGGCAAATCGGCGCGGGAACTCCGCAAGGGTCTCCGGGAGGGTTCGGAGGACGAGGACGAGGAGACCGCCGACTAGACCCGTCGGCACGGACCCGCCGGCGTCACCCCGTCGCCTCCACCATCTCTCGTAGCTCGCGACGCAGTTCGTTGATCTCGTCGCGCAGCCGGGCCGCATACTCGAATCGCAGCTCACGAGCCGCTTCGCGCATCTCCTCTTCGAGGCTCTGAATCAACCGCCCCAGATCATCCGCCGGCAAGTCGAGCGGCTTGCGGTCGGCCACCTCCCGCCGCCGGCGCTCGACGCCGGGGGCGTCGGGGCTCTGCACCAACTCCAGGATGTCGGTGACCTTCTTGCGGATCGTCTGCGGATCGATGCCGTGCTCCTCGTTGAACGCGACCTGACGGGCCCGACGGCGGTTGGTCTCGTTGATGGCCCGGCGCATGGAATTGGTGACGTCGTCGGCGTACATGACCACCTGGCCGTCGACGTTGCGCGCCGCCCTGCCGATGGTCTGGATCAGCGAGGTCTCGGATCGGAGAAAGCCCTCCTTGTCGGCGTCCAGGATCGCCACCAGCCCCACCTCGGGGAGATCGAGCCCCTCCCGGAGGAGGTTGATCCCGACCAGGACGTCGAACTCCCCGAGCCGGAGATCCCGCAGGATCTGCACCCGCTCCAGCGTGTCGATCTCCGAGTGGAGGTAACGGGCTCGAACCCCCATCTCGAGCAGGTAGTCGGTGAGGTCCTCGGCCATCTTCTTGGTGAGGGTTGTGACGAGGACTCGCTGATCGGCCACCGCCCGGCTGCGGATCTCCTCGAGGAGATCGTCGATCTGGCCTCGCGTCGGCTTCACCACCACTTCCGGGTCGACCAAACCGGTGGGGCGAATGATCTGCTCCACCACCTGCGTCGAGTGCTCCGTCTCCCAACTCGACGGCGTCGCCGAGAGGAACACGACCTGATTGGCCCGCTCCAGCCACTCGTCGAAACGGAGAGGGCGGTTGTCGGCGGCGGAGGGCAGCCGGAATCCGTGGTCGATCAGGACCTCCTTGCGGCTGCGATCCCCCTCGTACTGCCCGTGCAATTGGGGAACCGTGACGTGGCTCTCGTCGATCACGGTGAGGTAGTCCTCCGGGAAGTAGTCGAGCAAGGTGTAGGGAGCCTCGCCCGGTTGCCGTCCATCGATGTGCCGGCTGTAGTTCTCGATGCCGTTGCAGTACCCCACCTCGCGGATCATCTCGAGGTCGTAGGCGGTGCGCATACGAAGACGCTGCGCCTCGAGAAGCTTGCCCTGCTCCTCGAGTCTCGCCAGCCGCTCGGCCAGCTCGATTTCGATCGCCTCGGTGGCACGAGCCATCCGCTCTGCGGTGGCTACGTAATGGGTGGCCGGGTACACCCAGAGCTCTGACATCTCCCGCAGCACCTCGCCGGTGATCGGGTTCATCTCCGTGATGCGATCCACCTCGTCCCCGAAGTACTCGACCCGCGCCACGGTCTCCTCGTAGGCCGGAAACACCTCGAGAGTGTCCCCCCGCAAGCGGAACTTGCCCCGGGTGAGGTTCATTTCGTTGCGCTCGTAGTTGATGTCGACCAGCCGCCGGATCGCGTCATCCAGGGGGTACTCCACCCCGCGCACCAGCCGGAGCAGTTGGCCCTCGTACTGCTCCGGGGAGCCCAGTCCGTAGATGGCCGACACCGAAGCCACGATGATCACATCGCGTCTCGTGAGCAGGGCCGCAGTCGCCGAGTGGCGCAGGCGGTCGATCTCGTCGTTGACGGTGGCGTCCTTCTCGATGTAGGTGTCGCTTTGGGGGATGTAGGCCTCGGGCTGGTAGTAGTCGTAGTACGACACGAAGTACTCGACGCGGTTCTCGGGGAAGAACTGGCGAAACTCGTTCGCCAGCTGGGCCGCCAACGCCTTGTTGGGGGCGAGCACGAGCGCGGGTCGCTGCACCTTCTCCACCAGCCACGCCACGGTGGCCGACTTGCCGGAACCGGTGATGCCGAGCAGCGTCTGAAACCGGTCTCCCCGGTTCACTCCGGTCGCCAGGGCCTCGATGGCCCCGGGTTGATCCCCGGCGGCGGCGAATTCGGAATGAACGGCGAAGGGACGCATCCGGGCCACGTTACCCAGGCGGTGCGGCTCCGCCTCCGCCACCGTCCGGGCTCGTCGGCCCGACCAGGATGTCCCAGACCCTTCGGCATTCCGACTCGAGGTGGGCGAGGTCCTCGCTGTTGTCGATCACATGATCGGCCGCCCGGATCCAATCCATCCGGGAGGGCTGGGCTGCCATGCGACGCTCGATGTCGGCCGGATCCATACCCCGCTCTCTCAGACGATCGATGCGGGTTCCATCGGGGGCATCGACGACCACCCTGATCCAGTCGTCCCCGAGGAACCCGGAGAGCACCGGCACCTCCACGACAACCATTGGGGCCGACACCGTGCGGATCTCTTCTGCAATCAGCCGGCGGATCGCCGGATGGGTCACGTCTTCCAACTCCGACAGGGCCCTGGGATCGGCAAAGACCATCTGCGCCAGGACGGAGCGGTCGATCCTGCCGTCGGAAACCGACTCGGGCCAACGCCGGGCGACCACACCGTAGGCCTCGGCCCCCGGCTCCAGGACCCGATGACCGGCTTCATCGGCGGAGACGACGTGGGCTCCACGGGCGGCCAGCAGGCCGGCCGCAGTGCTCTTGCCGGAGCCGATCCCGCCGCACAGCAAGACCATGACGATCATGCGGCGACGTTACCTCGGAGAATCAGGGCAAGAACAGGTCTGCCAGAGCCTCGAAGGCCTTGGCGACCTTCGACCGGGGGCTCATGGCAACCGCAGGCACGCCTTCGTTGACCGATTGAGGTACCAGGCGATCCGACGGCACCGACGCGGCGACCTCCATCCCCAGCGCCCGTTCCAACTCGACCAGATCGAGGCGGGCCTTTGAGTTCACGCGATTCACCAGCAGGTGGATCCGTCCCATCGGGTACCCCGACTTCTGCAGGGTGTCGAGGGCGATCTTGGCGTTCTTGACGCTGGGGAGGTCCATGTCGACGACGAGCACGACCTCGTCGGAGTGATCGAGGACCGTCATCAGCGCATCGTCGAAGATCGGGGCGGTATCGACGATCACGTACTCGTACATCCCCTGCAGCATTTCCATGAGCCGCACCACGGTCTTCGGTGGGACCTGCTCCGACGAGGAAGGGACCGGCGGCGCCGACAGGACCCGCAGCCCGCTCGCGTGGCGCAGCAGCAAGCCGTCGAGGCGAGGCTCGGTGAGATCATCGATGACCTCGGCAGCGTCGACGATGGTGCGGGCCGGGTCGAGTTGCAGCAGGAGGGCGACATCCCCGAACTGCAGATCGGCGTCGAGTACGACGACGCGATCTTCTCCGAGGACACCGTTCAGCGCCATCGCCAGATTGGTCGCGGCCACGGTCTTGCCGGATCCGCCCTTGCCCGCCATGACGGTGATCACCATGCCGCTCCCCGTCGAGGGGGAACGCAGCGTGGGCCGGGCCGGGCTCGGTGCACCCACGATCTCCGCAGGCGTACCGTCGTCGGGGCCATCGATCTCCGCCAGGAGGTCGCGCGGAGGCTCCGGAGGGGCTTGCAGAGGAGCGGGCGGAGACGGTGGGGCCCCGAGGGGCGGCGGCACTGCCACCACCGGTTCGAGGTCCATCTCGAACCCGGAGGGCTCCGCAGCGGCGCCGATCGACGGCGGAGTCGCCAAATGAGGCTCCGGGGGTGGGGCCGGAGCCACCATTGGCCCCGGTACCGACGCCGGAGTTGGTTCGGCGGTCGGCGCCGGCATCGCCGGGGCGACCTCGTGGAACAGCGGCGACGGGGGCATGGCGTATTGGGATCCCGGGTCGGGCGCTTCCGGGAGCGGCCGGATGGCGGGCCCGGGCGGAGGGAACGAAGTGACGGGCGCCTCCAGGGCCGCGGAGACCGCCTCGGTACCGGTGACGGTCGGACTCTCGAACGCGGGCCCGTTGAAGGTGATGGTCGCCGTCATCCCGATCGGAGCCGGCGACGGCCGAGAGACCTGCGGCACATGGCCGTCCCCGTTGAATCCGACGGCCACGACACTCCCATCGCCGGTCGTCCCCGTGGTCGGAGTCGCACCCACTGTTCCCGGCGCCGTCTCGGTGAAGGTGGCCGGTGCTCCGAGGTGCGTACCGCGGCCGCCGATCATCGCCTGGATCTTGGGGAGCGTGAGCGGCGTGTCCACCACGTCTCGGAAACCCATTCGCAGCGCGGCCCGCAAGACCCGATTGGTCAGCACGTGTGCGACGAGCACCACCGAGAGCCCCGGGTCGGCGGCGAAGAGCTCGGCGGCACCGTTCACTCCGGTCTCGTTTCCGAACGACGGCCCCAGAATGGCCAGATCGACACGACCCGTCTCGGTGATCTCGGCCGCCTCGGCCATTGAATGGGCGGCGATCACCCGAGAACCGTTCAGCAGCGCGCGCGTCTCATCGGCGAACTCGCGTTGCGGCTCAATGATCAGTATGAGCGGTCCTGTTCCGGACATCTCCACCTCTCCATGAGCGGCCTGCCGGCCGCACGGACTCGTGACTAGTCCTTCGGCCCAAAGAGGGGCCTGCTTGAGGTGGGATTCCGGTGGCGACCCGCCGCTACTTGCGGCCGATCCCCTTCTCCTTGAGCTCCTGGAGGATCGCCTCGAGATCGGCGGTGACGGGCGGCCCGCTGTCCTCGGCCACCTCTTCCTCACGCTCGAACTCTTGCTGGGAACGGCGTGGGCGCCGCTGATGGGGCTCTTGCCACTGAGCCCGCTCCTGCCACTCGGGGCTGGCCTGCTTGATGGAGAGGCTGATACGCCTGCGATCCGCGTCGATCTCGGTGATCTTCACCTTCACGGACTGACCGACCGAGAGCTCCAGTTCGGGGCTCTCGACGTGGTGGATGGCAATCTCCGACACGTGAACCAGGCCCTCGACTCCGTCGGTGACGGACACGAACGCTCCAAAGGGAACCGTCTTCGTCACGGCGCCGTCGACCACATCACCCACACCATGAGCGTCGGCAAAGGACTCCCACGGATCTTCCCGGGTCTGGCGAATCGACAGGGAGATCCTCTCCCGCTCGTAGTCGACCTCGAGGACCTTGACGGTGACCTCTTCACCGACCGAAACGATCTCACTGGGGTGACTCACGTGCTGCCACGACAGCTCGGAGACGTGGACCAAACCGTCCATGCCGCCGAGGTCGACGAAGGCCCCGAAGTTCACGACCGACGACACCACGCCGGTGCGGATCTCATCCGGTGCCAGGTCGTCGAGGAAGGCCTGACGCTGCTCGGCCTGCTCCTCTTCCAGGAAGGCCCGGCGCGACAGCACCACGTTGTTGCGGTTCTTGTCGAGCTCGATCACCTTCGCTTCCAACGACTCACCCACATAGGGGTGCAGATCGCGGACCCGGCGAAGTTCGACCAGCGAGGCGGGCAGGAAGCCGCGAAGGCCGATGTCGACGATGAGGCCGCCCTTGACGACCTCGATCACCTGCCCGTTGACCGTCCCGCCTTCCTGCATGACCTTTTCGATCCGGCCCCAGGCCCGCTCGTACTGGGCCCGCTTCTTGGAAAGAATGAGCCGACCGTCCTGGTCCTCCATCTGCATGACGAGGGCTTCGATCTGATCGCCGACCGAGACGATCTCCGCCGGATTCACCGAGTTGCGGATGGAGAGCTCGGCGACGGGAACCACCCCTTCCGACTTGTAGCCGATGTCGACGAGGACTTCGTCGGGGTCGACTCGCACCACGGTGCCGGTGACCAAGCTGCCTTCCGAGAACTCCACGACCGTCTTCTCGACGGCCGCGGCGAAATCCTCTTCGGACAGGTCGGCGGGCAGATCACCCAGCGGAGCCTTCTCGGAGGCCGGAGCAGGCTCGGGCGAGGCCGGAGCAGGCTCGGGCGAGGCCGGAGCAGGCTCGGGCGAGGCCTCATCGTCGACCTCGGGGTCGGCAGCCGCTTCTTCGACGGCTTCCTCCACGATGTCGGAGATGACCTCCTCTTCGGCGGCGGCCGCCTCGGGGGCGGTCTCGACGGTCTCTGTGGTCTCTTCGGCTGCAGCCTCAGCGGCCGCTTCGTCGGTCGGGGCGCCCTCGGCGTCGGCGAGCGCGTTCGTCGTCTCTTCGGTCATGG
>JBFELU010000039.1:0-23734 GCA_041551965.1 Acidimicrobiia bacterium | reverse complement strand
TAAACGTCACATTCGGATTCGACTCAGCCAACACCCGAGTAATCGCCGCCGTCAACGTCGTCTTCCCATGATCAATATGACCCATCGTCCCCACATTCACATGAGGCTTCGTCCGCTCAAACTTCGCCTTACCCATGAGGTCTCCTCGGTTGTGTGTTGGCTTTTGCTGGCTTTGGGGTAGCGGCGGGTGGAATCGAACCACCGACAACTCGATTATGAGCCGAGTGCTCTACCACTGAGCTACGCCGCCCGGTGGTCCCTTCCGGAACGAGCCCTGCGGGACCAGCCCGAGCCCCCTCCCGGGATCGAACCGGGGACCCCTTCCTTACCATGGAAGTGCTCTACCGCTGAGCTAAGGGGGCGCCGAGCCGCGATAGATTATCGCAGCTCGTGGGGGGAGAAGGATTCGAACCTCCGTAGGCTGTGCCGGCAGATTTACAGTCTGCTCCCTTTGGCCGCTCGGGCATCCCCCCGGAAGCCGCTCAAGCGGCGGTAAGCATACTCCGTCCTTCATGCCTCCCCGCAGGGGAGGCCGACGTCGCGGACTACCGGATCCCCGTCGCCATCTGGGTGAGCCGGGCCACCCTCTCCGGGATGGGGGGGTGAGTCGAGAACAGCCGGGCGATGCCGCCCATCCCGCCGGCACCGCGACGCCCGAAGGCCTTCAACGGGTCGGCGATGAACAACTGGGCGGTCGACGGATTCACCTGCATGGGGATCCGCGCCGTGCCGGCTTCGAGCTTCTCGAGGGCCCGCGCCAGCGCCAGGGGCGAACCGGTCATCGCGGCGCCGCTGCGATCGGCCTCGTACTCGCGGGAGCGGCTGATCGCCATCTGAATCACCATGGCGGCCAGGGGGGCCAGGATGATCGAGACGATCGTGATGATCCCCGAGATCGGGTCGTTGCGGCGCCGATCACCACCCATTCCGGTCCAGAACGCGATCCGCACCAGGAACGACAGCGCCGCCGCCACCGTGGCCGCAATGGAGGAAATGAGTATGTCCCGATTGCGCACGTGGGACAGCTCGTGGGCCAGCACTCCCTCCAATTCGGTGTGGTCCATCATCTGCAGGATGCCCGTCGTCACCGCCACCGCGGCGTGCTTCGGGTTGCGCCCCGTGGCAAACGCATTCGGCTGCGGCGAGTCGATGAGATAGATCTTCGGCATCGGCATCCCGTCGCGCTGGGCCAGCGAGCGAACGGTGGTGTAGACGTTGGGCAACTCGTGCTCCTCGACCGGACGGGCCTTAGCCGATGCCAGAGCGAGCCTGTCCGAGAAGAAGTACATGGCGAAGTTGATGAGCCCGGCGATGACCAGGGCGATGATGGCCCCGTTGGTGCCGCCCCACACCTGACCCACCAGGACGAAGAGGGCGCCGAGACCGGCCATCAAGACCAGGGTCTTCAAGTTGTTGCGCATACGCGCAGGTTACCGAGGGGCCGCCGGTAGGGGAGGTCTCTGGGCTCAGCGGCGGGCGACGAGCACTCGGAAGTCACCCAGGCCGCGGGGGTGGAGCAGCGTCTCCCCCGATGTCCAGGCGTCGCGGGCCTTGAGCCGCTCCATCGCATCGCCGTCACGAGCCAGGCGCAGCTCTTCTTCCCGCGATTCCGCAATCCGATCTCGCAGGCCCCAGTCGGTGAGGAACTCGGCCTGGGTCTTCACCTCGAGGTCGGCTCCCGCCTCCCGGGCGACGGCCGCCAGAGCCGTGAAGTTGAGGTCCATGGTGATGTCGGTGGCACCCGGCTCCAGCAACGGGTCGGGACCCAGGTGATGGCCGCGGTAGGTGCGGATGGTGCCTTCGGCCCGGCGGTGGGCCAAACCCTCAGCGGTATCGCCGTAGTCGACGACCAGCAGGGCACCGGCGTCGAGCAGGCCGAGCGCCTCGGCAACCCAGGTGGACGCCTCGATCTGCACCTCCACGAGGCCACCCGGCTCGACCGCACCGGCAAAACGGTCGGCCCACTCGGCCACCGCGGGCCGGGCTTCGACGTCGATGTACACCAGGGTCCCGCCGTCATGACCCACCCGGCGTTCCCGCCAGCCAGATTCGTGGCGCACCGCCAAGGCGGCGGGGAGGTTGTCGAGGAGCTCGTTGGCGATGATCACCCCGAGTCGGCCGTCGGGAATGGAGTCGAGACCGTCGACGATCGTCGCTTCCGGCACGGCCTCGGCGAGTGCACCGAGCGCCGCCGGAGAGACCTCGACGGCCCAGGCCCGAAACGTGCGATCCAGTGCGCGAAGCAAGGGCTGCAACAGCGTGCCCGATCCGGCCCCGACGTCCACCACGTCGATCACGTCGGCACCGATCCTCTCCGCCTCGGCCTCGACGAACCGGGCGATCGTCTCCCCGAAGAGGGGGCTCACCTCGGGGCTCGTCAAGAAATCCCCTTCCTTCACCGACCGCAGCGGGCCCGTAGCGAAGTAGCCCCCATCCGGGTCGTAGAGGGCGATTCGCATGAACTCCTCGAAGGGAAGGGGGCCCCGGCGCTCGATGCGCTCGATCAGTCGTGACAGCACAAAGGCATCATTCATGCACTCGCCACCGTTCGTCGCCGCCGAACCACTTCCACCGCCCTCAACGCCAGCGGACCCACCACGGCGAGCGCCATGACATAGGCGGCCGACAGCGTCCCGATCCGTTCATCGAGACCGGCGGTGATGGCGAGCTCCGCGATCACGACCGAGAACTCGCCGCGCGACACCAGCATCGCGGCCGCCCGTCGCCGTCCCCACACACCGACACCATCGGCTCGAGCCGCCCACCATCCGGTGACCACTTTCGTCGCTGCGGTCAGGAGACCCAGTGCGACGGCCGCCCAGATCACAGGACCGAGGGCTCCGGGATCCACCTGCAGGCCGAAGAAGAGGAAGAAGGCGGCCGCAAAGAGATCGCGAAGAGGACGCAGAAGCCGCGAGGCCCGCTCGGCCGGCTCGCCGGACAGGGTCAATCCGATGAGGAAGGCCGCGACGGCGGCGGAAACCCCGAGCCGATCGGCGAGGGCTCCCACGGCGAGCGCCACTCCCAGGATCCCCAGCAGCACCGCTTCGTCGCTCCGGTTGAACAGCCTCTGCACCCACCGCTGCTCCCGCCGGCGGGGTCGCAGCAAGACGACGAGCACGACGGCCACGAGCCCCACCGCACCAAATGCGCCTCCGAGGCTGGCTCCGAGCAACGCCGCCGCCAGCAACGGCAGATACACGGCCATCACCAAGTCTTCGACGACCAACAGCGTCAGAACCGTGCCGGTCTCACGGTTGCCGGTGAAGCCAAGGTCGGAAATCAGCTTGGCGATCACACCCGACGACGAGATGTAGGTGACGCCGCCCAGCGCTGCGGCGCCGAGGGAACCGAATCCGAGCACGTAGCCGGCGATGACTCCCGGGGTCGCGTTGAGCACGAGATCGATGATCCCCGACAACCAGCCGGTTCGCAGCCCTCGAGCCAGGTCGCGAGGCGAATACTCGAGACCCAGCATGAGCAGCAGCAACACGACGCCGACCTCCGCGCCCACCTCGATGAATCCTTCGATCTCGGTGAGCTCGAATGGTCCGCCCGGGCCGAGCAAGAGCCCGGCGAGCAGGTAGAAGGGCACCGGGGACAGGCCGAGGCGACCTGCAGCGACGGCGAGCACGGCGAGGCCCAGCAGGACCGCTCCGAGCTCCGCCAGCAAACCGGCCGCGCCCCCGGCTGCGAGGATCAGGAGCCGCCCCCCTGCAGGAGATTGCGGGCTTCACGAACGCCGGAGGCGGTACCGACGACCAGGACGACGTCACCCCCGGCCAGCGAGAAGTCCGGGCCGGGGGCGGGATACGGCTCGCTCCCGCGCAGCACGGCGACGACGGAAGCGCCGGTGCGGGATCGAATCTGCAGTGCTCCGATCGTGGCGGGGGCGGGCAGGCCGGGCACCTCCACCCAATCCACCGTGAGTCCGGCCACTCCCTGGGCGACGGCGGTCACCTCACGCGCGATCTCGGTCCCTCCGAGGAGGTCGGCAAGGATGTGGGATTCGCCTTCCTCGAGAGAGACCGATACGGCAACGCAGTCCGGGTCGTCCCTGTCGGCGATGAAGACCTCGCGGCGCCCGTCGTGATGACGTATCACCCCGAGAAGGCGTCCGTCACCGGTTTCGAAACTGAAACGGGTGCCGACGCCGGGGAGCTCTGTCTCATCCACCGGTGCCATTGCGTGCCTCCTCGGGTCGGGGCGCTGCCGAGAGCGCGGCAGCGGCCGGGGAATGGAGCGTAGTGATCGCCTCAACAGCCGAATCATCGGGGCGGATGAGGTGAACCACGAGGGCGGACTCGTCTGCGTCGACCGCCAGGCCAAGGGTTCCCCGGGGTGAGCGAGACGGCATTGGCCACCGCCACCGGCGTCGAAACCGACGAGGTGCCGATCGGCGGCCTGCCGCCAGTAATCGAAGGCGAGGCAAAGGTCGCGGCCAGAGAGCCGCTCGGCTGCGTCGACGAGCACCACTTCGTCGCGCGCAAAGAGCGCGGCTCGCCGCTACGGGCCCAGGGCAAGAGCCCGGGCGGCGTCGCCGAAGAAGGCGAGGATCTGGGGGAAGAACCCTGCCACAACGACGACCAACGCGGTCAACCCGAGGGCCAGAGCCAGCGGAGCGGCCACCGGTCGGGCCACCGCTTCCTCGATCGGGGCCGTGGCCGGCGGGGCATCCATGAACACGGTCTTGACGACGCGGGCGTAGTAGTAGAGCGCGATCACCGCGTTGACGGCGGCGATCACCGCCAGAGACACCGCCCAGGGGTCGGCCCCGTCGGCGAACACCGCTCGGAACATCACCAGTTTGGCGAACCACCCGGCCAGCGGCGGCACCCCGGCCAGCGAGAAGAAGAACACGGCCGCCAACACCGACACCCCGGGGGCATACCGGCTCAGCCCGGCCCAGTCGTCGAGCTCACCGGAGCCCGCCTTCTCCGACCCGGCGATGACCGCCCCGAAGGCCCCCAGGTTCATGAAGGCGTAGATGATGAGGTACGTCACCGAGGCGAAGAACGCCTCCTCGAGCGCCACGTCGTCGAACTGAGCAGCCATGGCGAACGGCACCAGGATGAATCCGGCGTGGGCGATCGATGAGTAGCCCAGGAGCCGCACGATGTTGGTCTGCCGCAACGCGGTCAGGTTGCCGAGGGTCATCGACAGGGCGGCGAGGACCCACAGAGCGGGCCCCCAGATGTCGCGCACCTCCCCGAAGGCCAGGTAACAGATCGTCAACAGACCCACGAACCCGGCCGCCTTGGAGCCGACCGACAGGTAGGCGGCCACCGGGGTCGGAGCGCCCTGGTAGGTGTCGGGGGCCCAGAAGTGGAACGGCACGGCGGAGATCTTGAACCCGAAGCCCACCAGAACGAACACCACCCCGAGGATGAAAGCGGGCTCCCGGGACAGCCCGGCCGAGGCGGCTCGGATCCCCTCGAACGTGACCTCGCCGGTCATCCCGAAGACGAGAGACATGCCGAAGAGCAGCAGCGCCGCCGACAACACCCCGATCAGGAAGAACTTGAGGGCCGCTTCGTTGGAGCGCACGTCGCCCTTGCGCCATCCCGCCAGCAGGAACGCCGGACCCGAGACCAGTTCGAGACCGATGAAGAGCGTGATGAGGTCACGCGCCGACGCCATCACCACGGCCCCCGCCACCGAAGCCACGATGAGGAAGTAGTACTCGCCCTGGTAGTAGCGATCGCTCTCCACATACGACACGGAGAGCAGGAGGCTGATGGCACCCGCCAGGATGAACAGCCCCTTGAGCACCAAGGCGAAGTCGTCGATCACGTACGAGCCGTCGAACATCACCCGGGCCCCGGCCTCGGTGCAGAACGACAGCTTGTCGCAGGCCGCCATCGTCAGCAGCGGGAAGGCGGCCGCCACCAGGCCCACGAGGCCCACCGCCCCCACCAGGTACTTCCGGTGTTCGGGCACGAAGAGATCGAGCATCAGAGCGACGATGAGCGTCACCCCGATGATGATCTCCGGTGCCAGGGCGTGGTAATCGAACAAGTCAGCCTCCGAACGCGCTCTTCACAAGGTTCACCACCGCATCGTCGGTGGCGCCGAACACGATCCGCGGGAACACGCCGATGGCGAGGATCGCCAGCACCAGCGGCGACCAGGCCGCCAGCTCGAACCCATCGGCGTCGTGGAGGTCCTTGCCGGTCCACTCGTCGGGCGGCTCACCGAGGTTGACCCGCTGCAGCATCCACAACAGGTAGCCGGCGGTGAGCACGGTCCCGATGGCACCGATCACCATGGCGGTGCGGAACAGGCCGAGGCTCAGGCCTTCGAGCGGGTTGAACGAACCCAGCAACGCCATGAACTCACCCCAGAACCCGGCAAGCCCGGGGAGCCCCAAGGAGGCCATGACAGTGAAAGCGAGTATCCCGCCCAGGATCGGCAACAGCTTCTGGTTGCCACCCAACCGGGCAATCTCCCGGGTGTGGTAGCGATGCTGCATCGATCCGGCCAGGAAGAACAGAAGGCCGGTGATCACACCGTGGGCCACCATCCCGATCACTGCGGCGTTGATGCCGATATCGGTGAGGGTGGCGATGCCCAGCATCACAAAGCCCATGTGCCCCACCGAGGAGAAGGCGATCAGCCGTTTCATGTCGGTCTGTGCCAGGCAAGCCAGCGACCCGTAGATGATCGCCACCACCGCCAAGATCGCGATCACCGGCGCCCAGTCCTGGGCCTGTTCCGGCAGGATCGGCAGCGAGATCCGGATGAAGCCGTACGAACCGAGCTTCAGGAGGATCGCCGCCAGCAAGACCGAGCCCACCGTCGGCGCCGCGGTGTGAGCGTCGGGAAGCCAGGTGTGCAGCGGCCACATCGGCACCTTCACCGCGAACCCGAGGAACAGGGCGGCGAAGACCCAGCCCCCGAACGCGCCGGCGAACACCCCGGCCCGGCCGGCCTCGGCGAGAGCAATCATGTCGAAGGTGTGGGGATCGGCCTTGAAGTAGAGCGCCAGGAACCCCAGCAACATGAACGCCGAGCCGAACAACGTGAAGAGGAAGAACTTGATGGCGGCATAGAGCCGCGTCTCCACCTCGCGCTTGAACCCGGGCGGCCGGATCATCGTCCGGTCGCCCCAGATGCCGATCATGAAGTACATCGGCAGCAGCACCAGCTCGAAGAAGATGAAGAACAGGATCAGGTCGAGGGCCACGAAGGTGCCCGCCATCCCGGTGGCCAGCAAGAGGATGAGCACCAGGAAGGCCTTCGGGTTGTGCGGCTCCGGCCAGTGGTTCCACGAGTAGACGATCGACAGCACCGTGATCAGCGTGGAGAGGACGAGGAGAGGGAGGCTGATCCCGTCGATGCCGACGTGGAAACGGGAACCGATGGCCGGAATCCACGTGAGATCCGTGCCCATCTGGAACTTCTCGGCGCCGCCGAAATCGAAGAGGACCGTCACGGCGACGGACGTGCCGAAAGAGGCGAGTGCGAATGCGAGCGCCGTGGACTTCACCAGGCGCTCCCGGGCCTTGGGGATCGCCATCACGACGAACGCACCCACAAGGGGTAGGAACACCGTGAGGCTGAGCCCCCAGCCTGTCTCAAACCAACTCATGTCCTCGTCCTCCTCCTAGCCGAAGATCAGAAAACCGATGACCAGCAGAATCGCCCCCACGAAGAGGGCTCCGGCGTACTGCTGCACCTTGCCGGTCTGGACCCGCCGCACGACACTCCCGGTCTCGCCGGCGGCGGCCGCCGCCGCGTTGATGGCGAGGTCGATGCCGCGCTGGTCGGCCCACCCGTAGACGTAGCGGGACAGGAAGCGGGCGGTGGCACCGAAGAAGTTCACGACCCCGTCGATGATCACGTTGTTCGACCAGTTGGTCGCCCGGGCGATCGGGCCGGCGGTGGGCTTGACGATCCCGTTCATGTAGACGTCGTCGAAGTAGTACTTGTGCTCCAGGAGCGGATAGAGCACCGGGATGCGGAACCGATCCCGCTCGAGCTGGGTGGGGGCGTCGCGATACCAGAGGCGGGTACCCGCGGCGATGCCGAGGAGGGCCATGAGGGTGCCGATCCCGGCCACGGCCCAGTCGATCGACTCGAAATGGAGGGGTCCGTCCAACGGGTTGTGGAGCCGCGCCTCCAGCCAGTGGGTGAAGCCCTCCGAGACGCCGGGGATCAGGACCCACCCGGCCACCGCCGAGAGCACCGCCAGTCCGATCAGCGGGTAGGTCATCACCCGGGGCGACTCGTGGGGATGGCCCTCGCCCTTGTACTCACCGAAGAAGGTCAAGTACACCGTCCGGGCCATGTAGAAGGCGGTGACGAAAGCCCCGAGGATCGCCAGCACCAGCACGAGGTCGGCGGCGGAACCGAGGCCGAAGGCGTCGGCCTTCACGGAAGCGAGTATCTCGTCCTTCGACCAGAACCCGGCCAGTGGGAAGACCCCGGCCAACGCCAGCGACCCGATCAGGAACGTCCAATAGGTCGTGGGCATCGACTTCCTGAGGCCGCCCATGTCGCTCATGTTGTTGCTGTGGACCCCATGGATCACCGAACCGGCCGCCAGGAACAACAAGCCCTTGAAGAAGGCGTGAGTGAAGAGGTGGAAGAGCCCGGCGGTGTAGGCACCGGCCCCCATGGCGGCCGTCATGTAGCCCAGCTGGCTGAGGGTCGAATAGGCGAGCACCTTCTTGATGTCGTCCTGGACCAGGGCCAGGAGCCCGGTGAAGAACAGGGTGAACCCACCGATGAGGATGATCCATAGCTTCACGTCGTCGCCGAAGCCCTCGGCCTGATAGAAGGGGAACATCCGTCCGAGCAGGTAGACCCCGGCGGTCACCATCGTGGCGGCGTGCATCAGCGAGGAGACCGGGGTCGGCCCGGCCATGGCGTCGGGAAGCCACACATGGAACGGCATCTGAGCGCTCTTGCCCATCGCCCCCACGAACATGGCGAGCCCCACCCAGAAGCCGACCCGGGCGAGAGCCGAGTCGCCCGCCTCGACGGCGTCGAGCACGTCGGTGAAACGGAACGAGCCGACGGTGATCCCGGCGATGATCACCCCGACGAAGAGGCCGACGTCGGCGATCTTGTTGGTGATGAATGCCTTGATGGCCGCAGCGTTGTTGGCGTGGTCCTCCCACCAATGACCGATGAGCAGGTAGGAGGCGACCCCCACCAGCTCCCAGCCCACGATGAGCTGCATCATGTTGGCGCTGGAGACGAGCACCAGCATCCCCCCGGCGAAGAGGGTGAACGACGCAAAGAAGAAGGTGAAGCGGACGTCGCCCTCCATGTACCCCTTGGCGTACGTGAACACGAAGAAGCCGACGACCCCGACGACCGTGTACATCATGATCGAGAGGCCGTCGACCACCCACCCCCACTCGATCACCAGGTCGCCGAGACCGGGCAGGACCCCGATGCGGGCGATCTCCACATGGTGTTCGACGGTGAACGGCTCGATCCAGTTGGCAATGAGCAGGGCGACCCCGTAGATCGCCACGAAGGCCATGGACCCCTCGGCCAGCTCCCACCCCTTGAGCGGCAGGCGCTTGCCGAAGAAGACGATTGCAAACATGAGCACCAGCGGCACGACGGGGATCAGCCAGGCCCAGTCGACCATCACTCCGACGAAGCCGCCCGGATCGGTCTCCAGGTGGTGGGCCGCCTCTTCGGCATAGGCCAGCACGGTGTTCAGCGCCTGCATCACCTCACCACTTCATCAAGTCGAGCTCGTCGATGTTGGAGGAGGAGCGGTTGCGAAAGATGAGCACCACGATCGCCAGACCGATACCGACCTCGGCGGCAGCGACGGTGATCACGAACAGCGCAAAGATCTGGCCGGTCAGCACGGACTCCTGCAGCATCGAGCCGAATGCGACCAGGTTGATGTTCACCGCGGTCAGCATGAGTTCCACCGACAGCAGCACCAGCACCGCGTTGCGGCGCACCAGCACCCCGTAGATGCCCAACGAGAACAAGAGCGCGGCCAGCACGAGGAACTGATTGACGATCACTCCGGGTCCTTTCGGGCCAGCACGATCCCACCCACCAACGCTGCCAGGAGGACCAGCGACACCACCTCGAAGGGGATCACGAACCGGTTGAAGAGCACCTCGCCGATACTGTCGGTGCGAACCACGCCCTCGGCGATCTCGGTGTCGGGGAAGGCCAGGCTGGTGGCCGTCACGATCACCGCAAACACCGAGGCCGCCACCAGTGCCGCCGGCCAGCGGCGGCGGTGGTCGAGCCGCACGGCATCCCGGCCGATCGGCGCTCTCGTGATCATGATGCCGAAGAGGAACAGCACGATCACCGCCCCGATGTAGACCAGCACCAGGGTCCAGGCCACGAACTCGGCGCCGAGCATCAGGAAGAGCGCAGCCGAACCGGCCAGCGTGAGGATGAGCGTGAGGGCGGCGTGGACCACGTTGCGGCTGGTGACCACCATCACCGCACCGGCCACCATCGGCAGGGCGATGACCAGGAAGACGATGTTCTCGCTCTGGGTGATCCAATCGCCGAACGACATCACGTCTCCAATGGGGGCGGGTCGGGAACCGTGGCCAGCCACTCCGTGAGCCGCTCCTTCTCGTGGAGCAGGTCGGAGATCGAGCCCTCCGAGTACTCGTGCTCGGGGGACCAGAAGAGGGCATCGAAGGGGCACACCTCGACGCAGATGCCGCAGTACATGCAGAGGGCGTAATCGATCGCAAACCGGTCGAGCGTGGCCCGGGTCCTGGGACGCCCCCCCGGCTTGGAAGGAGGCTGCTCCTCCTTGTGACCCTCGATGTAGATGCACCAGTCGGGACAATCCCGGGCGCACAACATGCACACGGTGCAGGCCTCGGTGTCGAGGGCGATCACCCCCCGCGCCCGGGGAACGAGCACCTCTTTCTCCAGCGGGTAGTGGGTCGTGACCGGCTTGGTGAAGAGAGTCCTGAGGGTCACCAACATGCCCTTGAAGATCCCGATGGGGAGGCGGATCGTCCTCACAGCGCCACCTTGAAGATCGCGGTCACCACGATGTTGACCAGCCCGAGGGGAACGAGCCACCGCCAGGCGAGCGACTGGAGCTGGTCCTCCCGGAACCGGGGCCAGGTCCAACGGAACCAGATCATCAGGAAGGCCAGCAGCGACACCTTGCCCATCATCACGACCGGACCCAGGATCTCGGTGTCGAGACCGGGGAAGTACCAGCCGCCCAGGAACAGGGTGGCGGCGATCGCCGACATGGCGAACATGCCGGCGTACTCGGCGAGGAAGAACATCGTGAAGCGGATCCCCGAGTACTCGGTGAGGAAGCCCATCACCAGCTCCGACTCGGCGATCGGCATGTCGAAGGGAATCCGGTTGAGTTCGGCGAGGGCGGCCGTCATGAAGATGACGAACCCGAGGATCTGGCCGACCATCACAAACGGCAGCCCGATTTCGGTGCCGGGGATCCGGTAGAGGGCGTCGGGTCCCTGCAGCTCGACGATGCGGGCCATCGACATCGTGCCGGCCTGCACCACCACCGCCACCACCGCGAGCACCATCGGCAGCTCATAGGCGATCAGCTGGGCGGCGGCGCGGAGCCCGCCCATGAGGGAGTACTTGTTGGCCGACGACCAGCCGGCCATGAGGATCCCCACCGTGCCGATCGACCCGACGGCGAGGGCATAGAACACCCCCAGATCGAGGTCCTTGGCGATGAGACTTGGAGAGAACGGAACGATCACGAACACCGCCACCGTGCTCATGAGCGAGACCATCGGGGCGATCCGAAACACCGGGGAATCGGCCTCCTCGGGAACCAGATCCTCCTTCTGGAGGAACTTGAGGGCGTCGGCCAGGGGCTGGGCCCAGCCGTAGCGGCCCCCGGCGAAGAACGGGCCGACCCGGCTCTGCATGTGGGCCGAGACCTTCAGCTCGGCATAGATGATCACCAGCGAGAAGCCGAGCAGGACGCCCACCACCAGGAGGAGCTTGATCGCCAAGAAGACCCAGAAGTTGTCGAAGATGCTCATCGATCAACGTCCCCGAGCACGAAATCGAGGCTGCCGAGGATGGCGATGATGTCGGGGACGAGGATCCCGCGGAGCAGCCACGGCAGGATCGAGAGGTTGGAGAACGAGGCGGAGCGGATCTTGAGGCGGTAGGGCCCGCGGCCACCCTCGGACACGATGTGGTAGCCCATCTCGCCCTTGGGAT
This sequence comes from Acidimicrobiia bacterium, assembly GCA_041551965.1. Taxonomy (GTDB): domain Bacteria; phylum Actinomycetota; class Acidimicrobiia; order Spongiisociales; family UBA11373; genus JBFELU01. The sequence continues at coordinate 11,557 of JBFELU010000039.1, read as the reverse complement.
TCTCGGCGCGAATGTAGATCTCACCCGGCGGCACCTTGATCACCCGAGGCACCTTGGCCTGGAGCGGGCCGGAGGGCATTCCGTCGATGGCCTGCATGATGATGTTGGCCGCCTGACGGATCTCAGCCACCCGCACCAGGTAGCGGTCGTAGCAGTCGCCGGTCTCACCCGAGGGGACCTCGAAATCGAAATCGCCGTACGGGAGATAGTCCTCGGTTTTGCGCAGGTCGAACGCAACGCCGGAGCCACGGAGATTGGGTCCGGAGACACCGAAGGACAGGGCCTTGTCGACGGGGATGACCCCGACGCCGCGGGTGCGTTCCTGGAAGATCTCGTTCCCTGTGACCAGCTGGTCGATCTCGTCGCAGACCTTGTAGACCTCACCCATGGCGGCCCGGGTCTCCTCCAGGAAGCCCTTGGGCAGGTCCTGGGCCACGGTCTTCTGGGTCTTCCCACCGCCCGCCGCCGGCTTGACCCCACCCATCCGATTGAAGTTCGGGTGGAATCGGCCTCCGGTGACACCCTCGATGAGGTCGAGGATGTGCTCCCGCTCCCGCAGGGCGAACATCAGCGGCGTGGCGGCACCGAGCTCGAGAGGGAACGAAGAGGTGAACAAGAGGTGGGAGGAGATCCGGGTCATCTCGGTGAGGATGAGCCGGATGTATTGGGCCCGGGCCGGCACTTCGAGCTCCATGAGCCGTTCGGCGGCCACCACGAAGGGGATCTCGTTGGCAAAGCCGGACACCCAGTCGATGCGATTGATGAGGGCGGTGATCTGCGCGTAGGTTCGGACCTCGGCCAGCTTCTCGTAGCCGCGGTGCATGTAGCCGATGACCGGCTCGACCTCTTCGATCTTCTCGCCGTCGACGCGGGCGACGAGGCGGAGCACTCCGTGGGTCGAGGGGTGCTGCGGCCCGAGGTTGAGCGTCATCTCCTGGGTCTGGAGCTCCACCGACACCTGGACCTCAGAGTGGTGCATGGCAACGCGGGGATCGACCGTCACTCCGTGCCCTCCCCCTCTGCTTCGACGTTCTCAGTCGACGGCATGTCCTCGACGTCCACCGTTCCCGGCCACGGCTTGACCTCGCGGCTCACGAGGGGGAAGGACTTGAGGAGAGGATTGCCCTCGAACCCGTCGGGCAGATACAGCTTGATGAGGTTGGGGTGGCCGACGAAATCGATGCCGAACATCTCGTGGGCCTCCCGCTCGTGCCAGGCGGCACCCTCGAAGAGGCCGGTCAGTGAGTCGATCGACGGATCATCCCGGGGCACATCGGCGGACACGATGAGTCCCTTGCCCTCCGACACGTCGGAGAGGCGGCACAGCACCTCGAACCTCTCGTCGAGGTCCTCCGTCTCGGGGGGATCGCCGACCGCGACCTCACGAGCCCAGTCGATGGCCGACAACCACGAGAAGAAGGGAAGCTCCTCGCGCAGCGTTTCGTGGACCTCGACCCATCGCTCCCGGGTCACGCGGATCCGGGCGGTCCCGTGGTCGCCGCTCCAGGATTCGGCTTTCACCGCCGCGGCAAAGTGCTCGGCGATCTCGGCGGCGGCCGGCCGAGCCTCAGACGGGCTCTCGGTCACGCTGGCCCCACTTCTCGCGGATGTCCTCGTTCTGGATCTTCTCCTGAAGGAGCATGATTCCTTCCATGAGCGCCTCGGGACGGGGCGGGCAACCCGGCACGAACACGTCGACCGGGATGATCTGGTCCACGCCCTTGGTCACGGAGTAGCTGTCCCAGTAGGGACCGCCGCAGTTGGCGCACGATCCCATCGAGATCACGTATTTGGGCTCAGGCATCTGGTCGTAGAGCCGCCGCACCGCCGGCGCCATCTTGTCGGTCACCGTGCCGGCCACGATCATCAGGTCGGACTGCCGCGGTGACGCCGGCAACGGGATGATGCCAAACCGCATCATGTCGTACCGAGGGCTGGCGGCCGCAAGCATCTCCACCGAGCAGCAGGCGAGCCCGAACTGGAACATCCACAGCGAGTAGCGCCGCGACCAGTTGAGCAGCCAGGTAACCGGCTTGGGGACCGGGAAACGGTCTAGGACTCCCAGCGCAGGACCCCCTTGCGCACCGCATAGACCAGACCGGCCAAGAGGATCACGATGAAGATCACCATCTCGACCAGTGCGAACGTCCCGAGCTCCTCCAGCTTGACGGCCCACGGGAAGATGAAGACCGCCTCGACGTCGAAGATGAGGAACAGAAGCCCGAAGATGTAGAAGCGGATGTGCGTCTGGTTCCATCCGCCCCCGACCGGGTCCATGCCGCATTCGTAGGTCGCTGACTTCACCGGCGTGGGTTTCTTGGGCCGCAGCAGCGCCGAGGCGCCGACGGAGACCATCACCAGCAGAATCCCGAAACCGGCGAAGACGGCGACGGTGATGTAGTCCTCGAAGTACTGCGTCACGCTGACCCTCAGGGTGCCCTGCGGAGCGAAAGTATAGGAGGGGCGGCGCGCGGCCCCCAATGCTCTACCCTCGCCGCCATGGACGGGCCCGACTACGGCGGCGGCGGCCTGGTGAACCTGACGGCCCTGCTGGAACAACGGCTCACCGGCACCGCCCCGGCTCCACCGCTCGCCGGTGATCCGGCGGGGATGGTGCCCGAGGCCTCCGGCTATCTCCTGGTGCTCTTCGATGGGCTCGGCGACGAGCAGCTGGACCACCCGTCGGCGGTCCCGTTGGCGGCGGCGCGGGCCGCGGCGATCGATGCCCCGTTCCCGACCACCACCACCGTGAGCCTGGCCACCATCGCCACCGGGCTGACCCCTGCGGGTCACGGGCTCCTGGGGTACCAGTTGTGGCTGCCCGAGACGGACCGGGTGGTGAACACGATCAAATGGACCACGCTGTGGGGAGAGAGGCTGCCGTACGACCATGCCGGCTTCCTGCCGGGGCCGAACACCTGGGAGCGGATCATCGCCGCGGGAGGAGAGGCCGTCGTGGTGCAACCCGCTCATTTCGAAGGAAGTGCCCTGACCACGGTGCTCTACCGGGGTGCCCGTATCGAGGGTTACCACGACGAGGCGGAGGCGGTGGAAGCGGCCACGGCCCTCGCCCGGCCGGGACGGCTCACCGTGCTCTACGTCCCTCATGTGGACTTCGCCGCTCATACCTTCGGGCAGGACTCCGAGCACTACGGCGCGGCGATGTCGCTTGCGGCGACCGTGTGGTCTCGGCTCGAGGCGGCGCTCCCGGCCGGAATCGTGGCGGTCGGGACGGCCGACCACGGCCACGTCGACATTCCCATCGAGCGGAGAGCGGTGATCCCCAAAGAGGACCACGAGGACCGCGTCTTCTACGGCGACCCGCGGGTGGTCTTCGTGCGCGGCGAGGGGGAGTCGCTGGCCGACCGCCTCCCGGCCCGATGGGTCCCGCGCCACGAGATGGAGGGCTGGTGGGGAGCCGGGATCCGGCACCCGCGATTCGACGAGCGGGCCCCCGACGGGGTCCTCGTCGCCGACGATGGCCACAGCCTGCTGCACCGGTTCAGCGACGACCGGCTCATCGGTGCCCACGGGGGGCTCACCGACGGGGAACGCAGGGTGCCGATCCTGGTGGCAGAGGGTCGCTGAGGGTCAGGCTTCGGCGACGACGAACAGTCGCTCGGCGGCGAACGGGCCGAGCCCGACCGGTTCCCCGTTCCCGGCGCTGATCGTGATCACATCGTGGGGCGTCCGGCCGGCGATGCGGATCTCGACTCCGGGACGCACTCCGGCTTCGTCGAGGAAGGCCATCATCTCCTCGTCGAGCTCCAGTTCCTCACTGATCCGCTCGAGCACGCGGGTGTCCCCGGTGGCGACTTCGGCGATCGGCTTGGTCGGAGGCGGCTCGTAGCCGGACCCGGGGATCGGATTGCCGTGCGGGCAGGTTCCCGGGTCGTCCATGACCGCCCACATGGCCTTCTCGACCTCGTCGGAGATGACGTGCTCCCACACCGCCGCCTCGGCGTGCACCTTCACCCAGGGCAGCCGGAGGACTTCCGCCAGGAAGCGCTCGGCGAGCCGGTGGCGGCGCACGATGACCTCGGCGACCGCCCGGCCCTCGCCGGTGAGTTTGATCACGCCGTTCTCGCCGGCCGAGACCATCCCCTCGGCGCCGAGCTTGCGCACCATCTCCGACACGCTCGCCCGGCTCACCCCGAGCCAGTCGACGATCCGCGCCTGGATCGGCTCCACACCGCTCTCCTCGAGGGCGAAGATCGTCTGCAGGTATTCGCGATGGGCTTCGGGGATCGAGCGGGCCATGGCGCCATGCTAGCCGGAGGGGTGTCAGGTCTGCCTTGCAGGCGATGTTAGGCGTTTTGCACTACGGCGATAGGGGGAATAGCTTGGCGCTCGTGCAGCGCTCCATCATGCTCCCATTCCTGGCCCTGGCGATCGTCGCCACCGCCTGCTCCGGCGACGGCGACACGCTCACCGTGTACTCGGGCCGCAACGAGGAGCTGGTGGCTCCCCTCCTGGACCGTTTCGAAACAGAAACCGGCATCGATCTCGAGGTGCGCTACGCCAACAGCACCGATCTCGCCGCCACCTTGCGCGAGGAGGGGGGAAACACTCCGGCCGACGTGTTCTTCGCCGTCGATCCGGCCTCGCTGGGTGCCGTCGCCCTCGAAGGGCTCCTGTTGCCGCTCCCCGAGGACGTGCTCCGGCTCGTGCGGCCCGGGTTCTCCGACGGGGAGGGTCGCTGGGTGGGGACGTCGGGGCGTTCACGAGTGATCGCCTACGACTCTCGGATACTCGACCCTGCCGCGCTCCCCCGCGATCTCCAGGCGCTCACCGACCCGGTGTGGCGGGGACGGCTGGGGATCGCACCCACCAACGGGTCGTTCCTGGCGTCGGTGGCGGCCATGATCCTGCTCGACGGCGAGGAGGCCACGCGAACATGGTTGGAGGGCATCGCCGCCAACCGCCCCCTCACGTATCCCAAGAACTCGGTCATCGTCGCCGCCATCGACGAGGCAGAGATCGAGTTCGGTCTCGTCAATCACTACTACCCGCTGAGCCGAGCGGCCGAGGTCGGATCGACCCACGCCGCCAATCACTTCCTCGTCGGGGGTGCCGGTGCCCTGGTGATGCCGGCCGGTGTCGGGATCCTCGAGGCAACCGATGACGTGGATGCGGCGCTCACCTTCGTGCGGTTCCTGCTCTCCGAAGCGGCCCAACGCTTCTTCGTCACCGAGACCTTCGAGTACCCCCTCGTGGCGGGGGTCGCCCAGTCGCCCGATCTGCCGCCCCTGGAGAGCCTGAGCCCACCCGACCTCGATCTGTCCGACCTGGCCGGGGTGCTCGATCTCGCCACCGACCTCGTGGCCGAGGCCGGCCTGCTGTGATCACGGCGAGCCGGGTACGGGGGCGCCGCGGCTCGATCACAACATCCGCCCCTCTGTGGATGTGGCTCATCGCCGGCGCTGCACTCGTGCCGGTGTTCGTTCCTTTCGCAGCGATGCTGGTACGGGTCGCCACCGGCGGTTCCTCGGCCGTGGCGACGTTCTGGTCGACGCGAACCGCCGAACTACTCGGCAACACGTTGGCCCTCACCACGGCGGTCGTGGCCTCGGCAAGCGGCATCGGGATCGGAGCGGCCTGGCTCACCACCCGAACGCAGCTGTGGGGGCGAAGAGTCTGGACGGTCGTGGTGGCACTGCCGCTCGTGATCCCGTCCTACGTGGTGGCCCTGGCGCTGCGATCGGCGTTTGGGGACAACGGCTTGATCGCCGATGCCACCGGGATCGCCGTGCCGCGGGCCGGTGGGTTCTGGGGGGCCTGGTTGGCATTGACCATCGCCACCTACCCCTTCGTCTACTTGGTCGCTGCCGCGGCACTGCGGAGGATCGGCAGAGCACAGGAGGACGCCGCCCGGGGCCTCGGCGCCTCACCGTGGCGGGTCTTTCGCACGATCGTGCTCCCCCAGCTCCGGCCCTCGGTGGCGGCCGGAGCGTTGCTCGTCGCCCTGTACACCCTGTCGGACTTCGGGGCGGTATCCCTGATGCGGTTCGACGCCTTCACCAGGGTCATCTACGCCCAGTACGCCGGCCGGCTGGACCGGACCCCGGCGGCCGTCCTGGCCGTGGTGCTGGTGGCGGTCGCCCTGACGGTGCTGTGGGCCGAGGAGCGATCACGAAGCAGGGCCTCGTATGCCACACCGCACGTGCCGTCCCCTTCCCTCTCGGTACCGCTCACCGGCCGCCAGACCGCCGCCGCCACCGCGGCCTTGATCGTCCTCGCGCTCTTCGCCCTCGGGATTCCGATCGCCGCGCTGCTGTCGTGGTTGGCCCGGGAAGGCAGAGCGATCATCGATTGGGGGGCCATAGCCGGATCGCTGACCGGCGCCACCCTCGCCGGAGCAGTGGCATTCGTGGCCGCCATCCCCACCTCGGTGCTGGTGGTGCGCCACGTCTCGCGCCGCACCGCCTGGCTGGAGCGGTCCATCTACGTGATGTTTGCGCTGCCCCACATCACGGTGGGTCTCGCGGTGGTGTTCTTCGCCTCTCGCTACCTCGGTGGTCTGTACCAGAGCCTGGCACTCATGGTCGTGGTCTACGCCTCGGTCTTCTTCGCCGAAGCGCTCGGGGCGGGAAAGGCGGCGTTGCTGCAGGTGGACCCGAGCCTCGAGGAGGCCTCCCGGGGGCTGGGGCGAGGACCGCTGGCCACCCTGAGCCGGGTCACGGTCCCGCTCATCTGGAAGGGCTTGCTGGCCGGCGCCGTCCTGGTGTTCCTGACCACGATGAAGGAGCTCCCGATCACATTGCTGTTGCGCCCCACCGGGTTCGACACGCTCGCCGTCGACGTCTGGTCGGCGGCCGACGACCTCCTCTACTCGCGTGCCGCTGCGCCCGCACTACTGTTGCTGGCCGTCTCCGCGGTGCCCATGTATGTCCTCACCACCCGAACCGATGAACGCTGACGGCACCGACCTCGCCATCCGATGCGCCGGCGTCGCCAAGCGCTACGGATCCTTGACGGCCCTCGCCGCCTTCGATCTCGAGGTGCCGGCCGGGTCGATTCTCGGCTTGCTCGGCCCATCAGGGTCGGGGAAGACCACCGCACTGCGCATCGTCGCCGGTTTCGAGCAGCCCGATGCCGGCACGGTCGACATCGCCGGTCGCCGCATGGTCGACGACCGCCTCATGGTCCCGCCCGAGGATCGCAAGGTGGGAATGGTCTTCCAGGAGTACGCCCTGTTTCCCCACCTGAGCGTGGCGGCCAACGTGGCCTACGGCCTCGACGGCCGGGACCGGCGGGGCAGGGTGGACGAGGTGCTGGACCTCGTCGGGCTCGGTGATGCGGGTCACCGGATGCCGCACGAGCTCAGTGGTGGCGAACAGCAGCGGGTGGCGCTCGCCAGGGCGCTGGCCCCGGAGCCGCACGTGATCCTGCTCGACGAGCCGTTCTCGAACCTCGACGCACCGCGCCGTGATCGGGTCCGCCGCGAAGTCCGCGCCATCCTGGTCGAAGCCCGAACGACCGCCGTGTTCGTCACCCACGACCAGGAGGAGGCCATGGCGATGAGCGACGCCGTGGCCGTGATGCGGGACGGCCGGGTGGTGCAGATCGCCGAGCCGTCGGAACTGTATCGGAGGCCGGGCGACTGCTGGGTGGCCCGGTTCCTGGGGGAGGCCGAGTTCGTGGACGGCATCGCTGCCGACGGCCGGGTGGAGACCCCGCTGGGGACCTTCCCCTTGGAAGCGGACCTGGCCGGGCTGTCCGGCAACGTCGAGGTCATGATCCGGCCCGAGTCGGTCGGGCTCAGACCGGATCCGAACGGCACCGCCCGGGTGGCCGCCCGTGAGTTCTACGGGCACGACCAACTGGTGCTGGTCCACCTCGACGGGGGGCGGCGCTTGCTGTCCCGATTGGGACCCAGCCCTTCGCTGCTGCCGGGTGATCGGGTATCCGTCTCGATCCGGGAGGTGGTGACCTTTCCCGTGACCGAGGGGCACCGGCACTAGCGTTGCATCCGCCGAGTAGGAGGGCGCCCGTGGCAGGCAACGTTCTGGAGGCCTCCGGTCTCCGCAAGGCCACGCGGGCTTGAGTCCTCGCGCTAGGCCGACGCCACCGAGTTGCCGTGGAACACCCCGTCGACGATCTCACCGAGGAGCTGCACCGGCAGATCGGTCCAGGCGGTGATCTCGATCTCGGCGTCGGTGGGCCCCTCGGTGAGCGGAACCTGCATGAGATCGAGCCCCTCGACCATGATCGTTGCTCCGGCGGGTTGAGGCGGGAAGGACTCGGCCATCACGTCGGCGAGCACGACCGATCCGTCGGCGTAGACGAACACGAAGCCGTTGACGAGCAGCGGCCCATCCAACGTCGACTCCAGGGCCTCGGCGACCGAGATGCCGGGGCCCATCCCCGCCGGGAAGGTTGCATCGTCGTCTGCGGGGGGAAGACCATCGGAGATGGTCGGCTCCGAGGGGACCTCTGCCGCATCGCCGTTCGTCTCGTCGCCGCACGCCGCGACGAGCACTGCGCCGAGCAGCAGGACCGCAACGATACGCTTCATTTCCTGACTCCTTTTCTGTCTTGGTCATTGATTCGACGTTGCTACGGCCGGCCCGGTTCCCGCCTCGGTCACCTACCTTCCGCCACCGCTTTCTGTTCCATGACGTAGTCGGCGAATGCCACCGTGGCGAACGGCAGCAGGCTGGCCGAGAGCGCTCCGGGCCCGGGGGCGATCCGGCCCAGGACCAGGATCACCACGTAGACCACCAGGGCGATCGCCCACCAGAAGCGGGCCTTGAAGCTGTGCTCCTCGTCGGCGCGCAAGGCGATGGCGCCCCCGAGCCCGTATCCGGCCGCCATCCCGGCTGCGGGGTCGACGAAGAGGATCATCGGGAGGCCGGCCAGGAGCCACACTCCCATGGCTCGCATGACCGCTCCGGGAGCGCGGCGGTGGCTCGACATGAAGGCCAGCACCAGGAAGGCGAACGGGACGAGCGCAAAGCCGAGGGCGAACGGTCCGGCCGCCGAGCCGGCTTCTTCGTCTTCGATGCCCCGGGCGACACCCACGATGATCGCCCAGAAAGACACCAGTTCGACGACGGTCGCCACCCCGACTGCGGTCCATTTGCGGCGCGAAGAAAGGGGCCGGGGATCGATGTCGGCCACCCTCGGATCCTTCCCTCTTCTAGCCCTTGACCGAGCCCGCGGTCAGGCCGCGGACGAAGTAGCGCTGCAGGGAGAAGAACACCAGCAGCGGCAACGCCATCGAGATGAAGGCGGCGGCCGGTAGCAAGTGTTCGAACTGCCCGTACTGGCCTTTCAACTCGGCGAGGGCCTGCGTGATCACCTGGACGTCGGGTGTGCCGCCCAAGAACACCAATGCGACCAGCAGGTCGTTCCAGACCCAGAGGAACTGGAAGATCGCAAACGAAGCCAACGCCGGGACCGACAGCGGCACGATGAGCCGGATGAAGATCTGGAAGTGCGTGGCACCGTCGATCTGCGCCGACTCGATGATCGACGAAGGCAGCGATCCGATGTAGTTCCGTAACAGGTAGACGGCCAGTGGGAGCCCGAACCCGGTGTGGGCGAGCCACACCGCCATGTACGTCCCGTTGATCGGATGGGGGAACGGGGTGGCGACCCCGAAGAACTCACCCGACGTGTAGAGGCGGAGCAGTGGGATGAGCGCCATCTGCAGCGGGACCACCAACAGCCCCACGACCGCGACGAACAGGATGTACCGGCCCTTGAACTCCATCCAGGAGAAGGCGTACGCGGCGAACGCCGCCACCGTGATCGGGATCACGGTGGAGGGAATCACCACCGCCAGGCTGTTCAGGAACGCGTTGCCGAATCCGCGCTGGTCGAGCACCGTGGCGTAGTTGTCGAACGTCCACTGGGCCGTGTCGAACGGCCTGGCGAAGAACGTCCACCAACCCTCGCTCTCGATGAGCGCCGAGGTCCGGAACGATGAGATGAGCAGGCCGATGGCGGGGATCAGCCACAGCACGCAGATCACGATGATGGCGACCTTCACCTGCCACCGATCGAAGATGCGGCGGACCAGGCTGGGAGTGGGAGTCGATTCCGTGCCGAAGACCTCTTTCGGGGTGGTGGTGGTCATCGGATCGCCTCCTCAGCCCGGAACCGGCGGACGTTGACCGCCATCACCGGCACGATCGCCAGGAACAGGATCACCGCGATCGCCGCTCCTCTCCCGTCGTGATCATTCCGGAAGAACCATCGGATCATCTGCTCCGCGATGACCTCGGTGCCCGACTCACCGTTGGTCATCACGAAGACGATGTCGAAGACCTTTAAGACGTTGATCACCATCGTCGTGGTCACCACCACCACCGTCGACATGATCGAGGGGAGGACCACCCGCCAGAACACCTGGATCTCGGTGGCGCCGTCGATGCGGGCCGCCTCCAGGATGTCGTCGGGTACGGACTTGATGGCCGCAGACAAGATCACCATGGCGAAGCCCGTCTGCATCCAGATCATGATCACCATCAAGAGGAGGTTGTTCCACGGCTCCTTGGACAGCCAGGAGACCGGGTCGCCACCGAAAGCGGTCCAGATGCCGTTGAGCAGCCCGGTCTGGGCCCCGAACACCTTGAAGTCGTAGATCAAGCCCCACACCACCGAGGCGCCGACGAACGAAACGGCCATCGGGAGGAAGATGATCGATTTGGCGACCGCTTCACCGCGCTGGAGCTTGTCGACGAGAACGGCGAAACCAAGCCCGATGCTCACTGCAAAGAAGGGCACGACGATGATCCAGGCCACGGTGTTGCGGATCGCCCGCAGCATCCCGTCGTCGCTGAAGACGAAACCGTAGTTCTCGAGGCCGACGAAACCCTCCCCGGTGGCATCGCGGAAGGACACGACGATCGTGTTGATCGCCGGGTACAGCAGGAAGATCGACAGGATGACCAGCGCCGGACCCACGAACACCCAGGGACGGACGCTCTCCCGCCATCGCTCCGGCATCCGGTTGACGGCGAAATCCATCGCCCAATAGAGCAGGAACACGCCGAGGACGCCGACCGCCACCGCCACCAGGACGATCACCGCCCGGTTGGCATCGGCGTCTCGCAGCCACTCGAAGGTCAGCCACAGGATGATGAAGGCGACGACCGGGACCGCAAAGGCCGAAAAGAAACGTAGAAGGCCCAGGCCCAACCGGGCCACGGGTGTCTGACCGTCCTCGGGCGGTGGCCGCTCCTTGACGACTTCGTGGAGCCGCTCTCGCTCAGACATGACCACCTCCCGACCCGCACTCTAGACATCGAGAGGCCGGCCCAGCAGGGCCGGGGACGTCGAAGGGGCGGCCCCGCGGGGCCGCCCCTTCGAGTCGTATTCGTGTTGTGGCTTACGGCCAGGAAGCCTCGATGTCGGCTGCCACCGTGGCGGTATCCGCACCGCGCATCCACTCGTTCATGCCGGTCCAGAACGACCCGGACCCGACCGCCGAAGGCATCAGGTCGGAGGCGTCGAACCGCGCACCCCCGGCCTTGAGCGCGGCGATGATCGAATCGGCGATCGTGGCCACGATCGGATCCGCATAGCACTCGCCCGTCGTGTTGACATT
>JBFELU010000038.1:0-24196 GCA_041551965.1 Acidimicrobiia bacterium | reverse complement strand
TGGCGATGGCCTCCGCCAATCGACCCGTGTCAACCGCTCTTCGGTTGGTGAGGGTCGAGCTCGGCACTGCCCGAGAACACGGGCCGAGCGCCGCGCCCGTCCTCATGACGAGCGCCCGCGCGTTGGCCGCAAACGGGGAGAAACGCCGCCGGCCGACCGGGGCCGCTACTCGATCTCCCCGTCGACCTCCACAGGCTTCTCCTCGAGCCCCTCGAAGAGGAACTCCGCGAGGTACCGGGTCAGCACCATGGCGACAATCGGACTGATGATCGCCGCCAGCGGGATACGGGTGGGATCGCCACCCGTCTCCACTTCGGGGACGAGGATGCTCACCAGCGTCGCGGTGGCCCAGATCACCACAACACCGGTCCCCAAGGCGATCCACGTGCTGGTTTCGGCCGTCTTGGCACTCCGATGGCGGAGCATGCGCAGCACCCCCACGGTGGCGAGGACACCCCACAGCCAGTTGATCATGGGGGCCAGCCTGATGTGCTCCTGCTCGCTGCCGCTCACGAAGTCCGGCGAGAACAGACTGGTCAGCAGCACGGCCACCCAGATGGAGACGACCGCCATAAACGTCCACACGTACTTCTTTTCCATCCCACTCCCCTCCCGGAAGGCGGTTGGATGCCCGACATCGCGAACCTACACCCCAATATCGAGCGGAGAGGAACGTAGCCAGTCGAGGCTCCGGTACCGCATCCCCCGCTGCATCTCCCGGTCGGCCCGGCCGTGTCCTCGGAATCCGAAGTCGGTATCGTGGCCGCCGTTCGCAGAAGAGGGGAGCCGCGAACGGTGCACCCGAGCGTGAGGCCGAGGGCCCATGGCAACCGTTGAGCGACGTTCCGTCGCCGAGTCGGTGGATGGCACCGCGTCCGGCGAGATGGGGGCAGTCGACTGGAGCCGCCTGTTGGGCTCGGCAGCCGTGTTCGGATCGGCGTTCCTGTGGATCGCCATCGCCCTGGAGTCGATCATGCCGGGGATGCTGGCATTCGGCCGGGTGGCTCTCGGCGCAACCGCATTGGCGCTGGTGCCGGCGGCACGCTGCACCATTGCCCGGGCCGACCGGCCGCGTCTCCTGGTGGCATCGGCGTTCGGGATCGCCGGCCCGGTCTTCCTCTTCGCACTCGCCGAGCAGCGCATCCCCTCGGCGCTGGCCGGCATGTTGGTCAGCGCCATCCCGATCTTCACCGCCGTAGTGGCCGCCGTCGAGACCAAGGCTTGGCCCTCGCGGGAACGCGCCACCGGTCTCACCATCGGTCTCGTCGGGATCGTGCTGCTGGCGGCACCCAACCTTGGAGGCTCCCGCGGCGATGTGATAGGCCTCGTGATGGTGCTCGCTGCGGTGCTCGCCTACTCGATCGCCACCACGCTGTACGCCCCGTTGCAGCAGACCTACGGGGCGCTGCGCGTCACGATGTGGCTGTTGATCGTGTCCACGATCCTGCTCCTCCCGCTCGGGGCCGTCGGCCTCCCCGGCTCATCGTGGACGTGGAGGTCGGTCGGTGCCCTGCTCGTGCTCGGGATTCTGGGAACCGGCATCGTCTGGGCCTTGTTCGTCGGCCTGGTCGGGCGGGTCGGCGCGGTGCGGGCATCGGTGGCCGGGTACCTCATCCCCATCTTCGCCCTGGTGCTGGGGGTGGGTTTCCTCGACGAACGTGTCGAGCCGCTCCAGATCGTCGGGGTGGCGGTGGCGCTCGTAGGTGGGTACCTCGTGAGCCGGGCGGCCCATCGCCCGCAACCCGAAGCGGCGGAACGGCCGGTGCAGGTCGGGACGGCGGACCCGCCCACGATCCACATGTGCCGCTGAATCAGTCGATGCTCCGGTGCCGCATCGCCCGCTGCATCTCCCGGTCCGCCTGCTTGCGCTTCAGCGTCTCCCGTTTGTCGAAGCGGCTCTTCCCCTTCCCCAGGCCCAGCTCGATCTTGGCCTTGCCCTCCTTGAAGTACATCCGCATCGGGATGAGGGTGTAGCCCTTCTCGGCGATCTGGGCCCCGAGGCGTTCGATCTCCCGTTTGTGGAGCAGCAGCTTGCGGGTCCGATCCGGCTGGTGGCCCCCTTCCCGGGCGAAGGTGTACGGGGCGATGTGGACCCCCACCAGCCACGCCTCGCCGTCCTTGATGAGCCCGTAGCCATCCTTGAGGTTGGCCCGACCGTCCCTCAGGCTCTTCACCTCCGAGCCGCGCAGCACCAGCCCGGCCTCCACGGTGTCCACGATGGCGTAGTCGTGACGGGCCCGGCGGTTGGTGGCGATCGTCTTGGTGCTCTGGTTCTTGGTCATAGGTACGGGGTGGGGTCGACCGGCTCGCTGTTGATCCGCACCTCGAAGTGGAGGTGGCAACTCGTCGACGTTCCGGTGGAACCGATCAGTCCGATGATGTCACCGGTGGCGACCTGAGCACCGTAGCCGACATCGAGACGATTCTGGTGGGCGTAGAGGGTGGCCATGCCGCCCCCGTGGTCGATGATGATGGCGTTCCCGTAGCCGCCCCGCCAGCCGGAGAAGATCACCCGGCCCTCCCCGGCCGCCCGGATCGGGTTGTTGCAGTCGGCATTCATGTCCCATCCGGTGTGGAGACGGCTGTCCCCGTAGATGGGGTGGATCCGGTAGCCGAACCCGGAGGACACCCCGCCGGGCACCGGGCGGAACAGCACCCCGGGGGCGTTGCCCTCGCCGAACTGCTCCAGGCGAATGAGCTCCTTGATCCACTCCTCTTCCCTCGCCAGGGCTGCGATCTCACCCTCGATGTGGGAGATCTCGTCGTCGAGCCGATCGAGTGCCTCCTGTTGGACGGCGAGCTCGGCCGTCACCTCCGCCCGGCGGCTCTCCACCACGGCCGCCTGGGCCTCGTGTTCGGTGCGCTGGGCCTCGAGCACCACGACCTGCTCGTCGAGGCTCACCCGCTCGGCATCGAGACGGGCGATCTCCCGCCCCTCCTGCTCCTGCAGGTTGGCCAGGGTGGCGATATCGCGATCGGCCACCTCCTGCACCCGGTCGGCGTAGGCGATGCCGATGGAGAGCCGGGCAACGTCCTCCACCCGAACGGCGATGACCCCACCCTCGGTCCCGGCCGCCATGTACAGCTCGATCGCCCGCTCCCGGGCGGCCAGCTTGGTATCCGAGATGTCGGTGCGGAGCCGCCCCACCCGTTGCTCCCGGGACGCCACCGATGCGGCCAGCTCGTCGAGGCGGTCCTCGGTGACGGCGATTGCCGCCTGGGTCTCGGCGAGCAAGGCCTCGGCGGCGGCCAGTTCGGCACCCACCTCCTCGAGCCGTACCGCGGTGTCCAGGACCTCGTTGGCGAGTGCGGTGCGCTCCTCGCGCACCCCGCCCACTTGCCCCCGCAGCGCTTCGATGCGGTCGTTGACCTCCTCGAGATCACCACCCAGATCGGCGTGGGCCGGGGCGGTGGCCGCCACCAGGGAGAGGGCGAAGGCGAGGGCGGCGGCCCCTAGTCGCGGAGGAAGCCCCACGTGCCGAAGGCGCTGCCGACCAGCCCGGTGATCGCCCCGAACCCCAGCACCAGGATCGATTGACGCAACAGAAAGTCCCATGGCACGTTGATGGCGTCGGGGTCGGCCACGGTGCTGAACAGTTCCACCACCTGCTCCCGCAACAGCCACACCAGCCCGATGGCGATCATCGCTCCGATGATCCCCTCGATGATCCCCTCCAGCAGGAACGGGATCCGCACGAACCAGTTCCCGGCACCGACCAGCTTCATGATCCCGATCTCGTCGCGACGGGCGTAGATCGCCATGCGGATCGTGTTGGCGATCAGCACGATGGCGGCACCCCCCAGCACGATGAGGATCCAGAACGAGAACGTGCGCAGTCGGCTGGAGCGGGTCACCAGGGCGTCGATCGCCTCGTCGGCCGACGACACCTGGCGCACCCCGGGGATCACCACCAGCCGGTTGGTGATCTGGGTGTAGTCGCCGGCTTCCAGGGGCCGCACCCGCAGCGAGGCGGGCAAGGTCGAGGGATCCTCCTCGACCACCTCGATCAACGACGGCTGATCGGCGAACAGCTCCCGGAACTCGTTGAGAGCATCGGCCTTGGAGAAATAGACGACCGAGTCGACCTCCTCCCAACCCTGGATCTCCTCCTGCAGCGCCGAGACCTCGTCGAGCGAGAGGTCGTCGTTGAGAAAAACGATCACCCGAATGTTGTCGTCCCAGCGGCCGATGTCCTGGTCGATCGACCAGCGCACCACCGCCGCCGAGAAGAACAGGGTGAGGGTGACCAGCACCGCCACCACCGCACTCACCACGACGAGGGCGTTGCGCTGCAGATTGGTGACAGCCTGTCCGAAGAGATACTGGAACCGCATCTAGGTCGCCTCCGCCGGCCCTTCCGCCGCCGTCTCGTAGGCGCCCCTGCTCTGGTCCCGCACCACCGCACCCCGGTCGAGCCCGATCACCCGGCGGCGCATGGCGTCGACGATGGCGTGGTCGTGCGTGGCCATCACCACCGTCGTCCCGGTGCGGTTGATTCGATCGAGGAGCCGCATGATCCCCACCGAGGTGGCCGGGTCGAGGTTTCCGGTCGGCTCATCGGCCAAGAGAATGAGGGGCCGGTTGACGAAGGCCCGGGCGATCGAGACCCGCTGCTGCTCGCCACCCGACAGCTGGCGGGGCATGCGATCCGCCTTGGCCGCCAGGCCCACCAGGCGCAGCACCTGAGGCACCTGGGTCCGGATCACGTGGCGGGGCCGCCCGATCACCTCGAGGGCGAACGCCACGTTCTCGAACACAGTCTTGTTGGGCAGCAGCTTGAAGTCCTGGAACACCGTGCCCACCGAGCGGCGCAACAGCGGCACCTTCCACGCCGGGAGCTTGTTGATGTGCTTGCCGGCCACCCAGAGGTGGCCCTGAGTCGGCAGCTCCTCGCGCAGCATCAGGCGGATGAGGGTCGACTTCCCCGACCCCGAAGGCCCCACCAGGAACACGAATTCCGATTTGTCGATCTCGAGGCTCACGTTGCGCACGGCGACGGTCCCGCCGTCGTACACCTTGGTGACGTCTCGCATCCGAATCATGCGTGCCTCTTCGAAGGGGTTGAGCCGCCGCTCGCGGCGGAGGTTAGTCGTGGGCCTCGCGTACCCAGCGCCATTCAGGCATTGGCCCTCCGCCACTGCAGGTAGGCCTCGGAGAACAACTCGAGGTCGCCGTCGAGGACCCCTTGGACGTTGCCCACCTCCACGTCGGTGCGGAGGTCCTTCACCATCTGATAGGGCTGCAACACATACGACCGAATCTGCCGTCCCCAGGCCGCCTCGTTCTGCTCGCCCCGGATCTCATCGAGCTCGGCCTGGCGTTCCTGGCGAGCGAGTACGGCGAGCCGGGACACCAGCAGCGCCATGGCCCGGTTGCGGTTCTGGAGCTGAGAACGCTCCGCCTGACACGCCACCACCACCCCGGTGGGAACGTGGGTGATCCGCACCGCCGAATCGGTGACGTTCACGTGCTGGCCCCCGGCCCCCGAGGACCGAAACGTCTCGATACGAAGATCATCGGGGTCGATCTCCACCGCGGTCTCCTCGACCTCGGGGATGACATCGACCCCGGCGAACGAGGTGTGGCGGCGGGCGGCGGCATCAAAGGGGCTGATCCTCACCAGGCGGTGCACCCCCCGCTCCGACTCCAGGACCCCGTAGGCGTGTTCCCCCCGCACCGTGAGCGTCGCTGAGCGGATCCCGGCCTCCTCCGAGGGAAGGACCTCGTCGACCTCCACCTCGAACCCGATCCGCTCCAGGTAGCGCAGGTACATGCGCAGCATCATCTCGGCCCAATCCGCAGCGTCGACGCCGCCGGCCCCGGCGTGGATCGACACGATGGCCGGCTGCTCGTCGTACTCCCCGAAGAACAGGCTCTCCCGCTCCAGGTCGGCCAGGTCTCGATCGATCACCACCAACTCGGAGGCCACCTCGGCGGCGGCCGAGGCGTCGCTTTCCTCGGCGGCGAGATCGAGGAGCACCTCGGCGTCGTCGAGCGACGAGGTGAGCCGTTCGATGAGCTCGACGATCGACTCATGGGCCGCAAGCCGACGGGTGACCGCCAGGGCCCGCTGCTGGTCCTCCCACAGATCGGGGGCCGAGGCCTGCTCCCGGAGCTCTTCGAGCTCGGTCAGCTTGCCTTCGACGTCAAAGGAACCTCCGGGCGTCGCCGAGCCGGGAGCGGAGGGCCTTGATGACCGAACGGGGATCCTGATCCATGAGGGGTGAGGATAGAGGGGTGCCGACTCGTTGCCGTATGATCAACCGCCTCGTGGTCGGAAAGCGCACCTACGACTGGATGTACCGGCTCTGGGCACCGTGGGACAAGGTCGGTGTCCGCCGGGACCTCGTCGCCGTCCTCGATCAGCGTCGCGCCTCTCCGGCAACCCATCCGCGTGCGATCGACCTCGGTTGCGGCACCGGTGCCAACGTGGTGTATCTGCAGCAGCAAGGGTTCGAAGCCCACGGGGTCGACTTCTCAGACGTGGCGATAAGCAAGGCCCGGGCCCGGGCGGCGAGCGCCGGGGTCGAGCCGACCTTCGTGGTCGGGGACCTCACCTCGCCCGACATCACCGGCATCGAAGGCCCCTTCGACTTCCTCATCGACTTCGGCACACTCGACGACCTTCGGGGGGACGCCCGACGAGCGATGGCCGCGACCATCACCAGGCTTTCCCGACCCGGGTCGCTCTTTCTCGAGTATTGCTTCTTCGGCATCACCGAGGAGCTTCCCCGCTTCAGCTTCTCGGGGACCTCGAGGATGAGCCACGTCGCCCCAGGTGAACTCGACGAACTCTTCGGGGAAGACTGGGCGATCGAGGAGTGGGCCCACCACGAGAAGTGGCGGATCGCGGTGTTTCTCCTCACCCGGCGATGAGGCGGAGGCAGACTAAGCGACCGCCCCGTGGCAGCGCTTGTACTTCTTCCCACTCCCGCAGGGGCAAGGAGCATTGCGCCCCACCTTGTCCTTGGCCGAGGCGCTCCGCTTCACCGCCCCCCCCTGGCCGCCCGACGCCTGAAGGCGCACCCGGGGCTCGGCCTTGGTCGGCTGCTCCACCATCTGGGCGTGGAAGAGGTAGCGCACCGCATCGGTCTTGATCGCCGTGACCATGTCCGAGAACATGTCGTACCCCTCGCGCTGGTACTCGGTGAGCGGGTCGCGCTGGCCCATGGCCCGCAGCCCGATACCGGCCCGCAAGTAGTCCATCTCGGCGAGGTGCTCCCGCCATTTGTTGTCGACGATCGACAGCACCACCGTGCGCTCCAGGCGGCGGAGCAACTCGGGTCCGAACTGCTCGCCGCGGCGGGTGTAGGCGTCCTGGGCGTCGGCCGTGAGCACGTCGACCACTTCGCCGACCTCGTGAGCGGCGCCCAGCACCTCGTCCTCACCCAGTTGGAGCGGATAGACCTGCGAGACCCGGGTGGAGAGCTCCTTCCAGTCCCAGTCCTCGGGAGCCACCTCGTCGCTGAGGGTGAGAGCGACCTGATCCTCGACGACTTCGTCGATCCACTCCCGGACCAGCTCCTCGGTCTCCTCGCCGCGCAGCATGCCACCGCGCCATTCGTAGATGACCTCGCGCTGGCGGTTCATCACCTCGTCGTATTTGAGGACGTTCTTGCGGATCTCGAAGTTCTGCGACTCGACCTGGCGCTGGGCCCGCTCGATCGAGTTCGACACCATCTTGGCCTCGATAGGGACCTCGGGGGGGATGCGGAGCCGCTGCATGATCGACTGGACCCGTTCGCTGGCAAAGCGCCGCATGAGATCGTCTTCCAGGGAGAGGTAGAAGCGCGACTCGCCGGGGTCGCCCTGACGCCCGGAGCGGCCACGCAGCTGGTTGTCGATCCGCCGCGACTCATGGCGCTCGGTGCCCAACACGTACAGGCCGCCCTGTTCGAGGACCTTGTCCCGCTCGGCGGCGGTCTCCCCCTTCAGGTGCTGGAAGGCCTCCTCCAGCGCCGCCTCGTACCCGTCGGCGTCCGGCTCCAGGCCTCGCTTCTTCATCTCCACCTGGGAGAGCGCCTCGGGGTTGCCCCCCAGCTGGATGTCCACGCCCCGTCCGGCCATGTTGGTGGCCACCGTCACCGAGCCGAGACGGCCGGCCTGGGCGATGATGGCCGCCTCCCGCTCGTGGTGCTTGGCGTTGAGCACGTCGTGGGGGATCCCCTGCTTCCGGAGCAGCCCCGAAAGCAGCTCGGACTTCTCGATCGAGACCGTGCCCACCAGCACCGGCTGGCCCCGGGAGTGGCGCTCCTTGATGTCCTCGACGAGGGCGTTGAACTTCGCCAGCTCGGTCATGTACACCAGGTCGGCCTGATCCATCCGGATGAGGTCGCGATTGGTGGGGACCTCCACCACGTCGAGCTTGTAGATCTCGTAGAACTCGGCCGCCTCGGTCATGGCGGTCCCGGTCATCCCCGCCAGCTTGTCGTACATGCGGAAGTAGTTCTGGAGGGTGATGGTGGCGAGGGTCTGGTTCTCCTCCTTGATCCGCACCCCCTCCTTGGCCTCGATCGCCTGGTGGAGTCCCTCCGAATAGCGGCGCCCCTCCAGGATGCGGCCGGTGAACTCGTCGACGATCTTCACCTCGCCGTTGGCGACCACGTACTCGACGTCGCGGCCGTACAACTCCTTGGCCTTGAGGGCCGCATCGAGGTGATGCACCAGGTCGACGTTGGTGTGGTCGTACATGTTGTCGACCCCGAGGATCTGCTCGACGCGGGCCACGCCCTCCTCCGTGGTGATGACCTGACGCTTGGCCTCGTCGACTTCGTAGTGCTCGTCCCGCCGCAGACGCTGGGTGATACGAGCGAAGTCCCGGTACCACTTGGCGGTGTCGGCCACCCGGCCGCTGATGATGAGGGGGGTCCGGGCCTCGTCGACGAGGATCGAGTCGACCTCGTCGACGATGGCGTAGCGGTGGCCCCGCTGCACCATCTGGGCGGGCGTCATCGCCATGTTGTCTCGCAGGTAGTCGAACCCGAACTCGTTGTTGGTGCCGTAGGTGACGTCGGCGGCGTAGGCGGGACGCCGCTCCTCCGGCGACATCTGGGCCTGGATCAAGCCCACGCTGAGGCCCAGGAAGCGGTGGATGCCGCCCATCCACTCGGCATCGCGACCGGCCAGGTAGTCGTTGACCGTCACCACGTGCACGCCCTTGCCCTCGAGAGCGTTGAGGTAGACCGGCATCGTCGACACCAGCGTCTTGCCCTCACCGGTCTTCATCTCGGCGATCATGTGGCGGTGGAGGGTCCCGGCCCCGATCACCTGCACGTCGAAGTGACGCTGGCCCAGCACCCGCTGCGCCGCCTCACGCACCACGGCGTAGGCCTCGGCTTCGATGTCGTCGAGGGTCTCCCCGTCGGCGAGACGGGCCTTGAACTCGACGGACTTGGCCCTCAGGGCCTCGTCGGAGAGCGCCCGGGTCTCGGGTTCGAGGGCGTTGACCCGCCCGACGAGGGCCTCGAGCTCCTTCATCTTGCGGCCCTCACCGGCGCGCAGCAACTTCTTCAGGGGCATGGTCGCGCCATGATATCGATGTGGGCGTACTGCGAAAGAGGTCCCTGCGACCCGCCGGCGCTCTCCCGGCTAATAATCGTCGACGATGTCGGCCAGGTAGGTACCGGCGAACTCGAAACCCGCCTCGCTGCGGATCTCGGCCCGAATGCACACCCGGAGTTCATCGACGTACAGCAACTCGGCGGCGCCGGTCATCTCGACGCTGAAGTCTGCGGCCCCTTCGGAGACGATGCTGAGGAACGCCGCCAGCTCGCCGGCCTCCCAATCGACGTCGCCGACCTCGCCACCCTGGAGCACCGGCACCGCATCGGCATCCTCTGCGTTGTACACCGTCAGGCCGGTCTGGACGATCGTCCCGCCCGGCGGAGGCTCCTGGCTCCACACGTAGATGGATTCGTCGAAATCGATCGGGAAGTCGGTGAGATACACCGTGTAGGCCCTGCCCTCCGAGATCCGAACGGCTGCGGCGTCGACCACCCCGAGGGCCACGGCGGGGTCTTCCCCGGCGATCCGCACCTCGACCTCGAAGGGCGGCGCCACGCACCCATCGGGGAGAGCGGCGGTGGTGGGCACCGTCGTCGTCTCCGCCTCAGAGGCCGCCGTCGTCTCGGGGCCCGCCGCATCGTCGTCGCCGCAGCCCGCCACCATCAACACCAGGATGAGCACCATTGCCAGCCGTCGCATGTGAGCTCCACTTTCGAGGGAGTTCCAGGAGCGTAATCAACGCGAACCCGCCGGGTGACCGACGGAGGGATGCCGAATCTCAGCCTTCGGCGACGTGGAGCAGCGCTGCGGGGTCGACCCCCGCCTCTTCCGCCAGCAATTGGCCGACCACCCGGCGCTCTGCCAGGAGAACCGGCTCCGGCTCCTCGACCAACACACCCGCCATGTCCCGGACCAGGACGCCGCGCAGGTCGCGATCCTCCCCCGGCGTCACCATCACCACCTCGCCGGTGTCGAGTTGCAGGAGCGAGCCGGGTGGGTATTCCCCCAGCATGTGCACGAACACCCGCACGAGATCGGGGTCGTAGGCGGTGCCGGCCCCCTCCACAATGATGTTGCGTGCCTCCGACGGGGTTCGAGCCGGACGGTGGGGACGGCGGCTCGTGATGGCGTCGTAGGCGTCGACGACCGCCACGATCCTGCTGTGCAGGTGGAGCTTGCGACCGTTGAGGTCGGGATACCCGGTCCCGTCGATCCGGGCGTGATGTTCCAGAGCCACCAGCGCCGCGCTCTCGTCACCCGGGCGGGCAGCAGCCAGGATCGCCGTCGCCCCCTCTTGGGGATGCAGCCGCACCTCGGCCCATTCCTCGCGAGTGAGGCTGCCCTTCTTGCTCAGGGCGGTCTCATCGAGGATCACCCGGCCGACGTCGTGCAGCAGGGCGCCGGTGCCGAGCCGGGAGAGCTCCTCGCGCTCGAGCCCGACGGCGCGCCCGAGTGCCAGGGCCAGCACACACACGTTCACCGAGTGGTAATGCGTGGCCTTTTCGAGTGAATGAACGGTTGCCAGCATCAACGACGGGCCCACGCGGCCTTCGATGAAGCCATCGACGATCCCGCCGACCGAGGTCATGTTGAACGTGCCCTCCCCAGAGAACGCCTCCAGCGCATCGAGCGACGAGACGTAGCTGTGTCGCAGGCCGCCGAGGGTTTCCGGCTCCCCCGGCTGGGGGGTGGCCGACTGGTTGACGACCACCGTGCCTCCGGTGGGGAAGTCGACCGACGCGCCTGCGACCACCGCGGCGAGGTCCGCGAGGTCCCATGACTCGGCTCCCCGGTACACCGTCACCGCGCCGATCCCCCGCTTCTCCATGTTGCGCAGCATGCCGTGGAACTCGAGTGAGGCATGGGGCAGCATCCGCCCGTCGAGCGAGAAGGCATCCCCGGCAATGCTCAACGTCACCGCCCCGGTTGCGGAAGTCAGCACGTCGACGGCGCGATCCAACGCCGCCAGGGCATCGTCGACCGATTGGTGGCCCTCCGGGTGCGCCTCCATCCGATGGCCGGCGTGGAGGAGAGCGCGAAGGAAGTTCCGTCCCAGTAGTTCGCTCACTTCGACCGCTCCTTCAGGGCTCTGCGGGCGGCATCCCGGGCGGCCCGAATCCCGCCGCGACCGAGGCGCCGTTCGGCGATCCGACGCAGCGTGGCCTCCACCTCCGGGCCCTTCCTCTCGGCGATCACCTCGACGAGGCGCTCACTTTCGGCGGCGTTGAGGCCGCCACCCTCGACCAGGCCGGCCAGTACCGGGATCACCTGGGGGTTGGGCGAGGCCCGCAGCAGGGTCACCGCTGCCTGCCGAACCCGGGGATTGTCGTCCTTGAAGCCCTTCACGAGATCGGGCAGCGCCACATCGGCATCCAATGCCGCCAGGCCGCGCAAGGCCTCGACGCGAACCCGGGGATCGGGATGCGTGAGCAGGCTGCGGAGCGGTCCTACGCCCTGCAACCGCCCGGTGCGGCCGACGGCAATAGCCATGTTGCGAACGATGAACCACCGCTCGTCGTTGAGGTGCATGATGAGCAGCCGGGTATCCGAGCGGCCCACCACCGCCAGCAGATCCACCTGATGGCGACGACCGATCGGCGGCTCGTCCACGGCCATCAGCTCCACGATGCGGTTGACGACCGGTTCCCCCAAGGCCGCCAGGATCGCGGCGCCCTCCTCGATTCTCTCCTCGGCGATCAGCCACTGCAGCAGATCATCGACCACCGCCGGCCGAGCCAAGGCCTGGAATGCCTTCTGGACGTGCGCCACGAACTCGCTGGAGAACGTGGGGCGCTCGGTCACCGCCCTGAGCCAGGCTTCTGCCGCCGCCAGATCGCGGTTCTGGAGGGCGGTCACGACCTTGCCTTCCCACACTCGCAGCACCCGCTTGAAGCGAGCTTCGCGGGTCTCGATGCGGAGCAGATCCCGCAGTGCCGCCACCCCGGCCGCAGCAGGATCGGGGATGGCCTCGGCTCTGATGCGGGTGATCAGCTCCGGGGGAAGATCGTCGAGGTCGGCCTCCAGGACGACACCGGTCCCTTCCCACGACTCGGCGGCGAGCTCATTCAGCCCCGCCATGGTCACAGCTCGATCAGGTTCTCGCGGACCGCGTAGAGCACGGCCTCGTTGCGGGAGTGGAGGCCGAGCTTGTCCAGGATGTTGCGGACGTGATTCTTGACGGTGTTCTCAGAGATGAAGAGGGTCCGTCCGATCTGCTTCGAGGTCATGCCCTGCGCCACGAAGCCGAGGACCTCGATCTCCCGACCGGTGAGGGTCGGCTTGTGGGAAGCCGTGAAGTCGTGGTGGCGCAGCATCGGGGACAGAGCGTCGAACAGCTTGCCGGCCATCTTGGGCGATACCACCGCGCCGCCCCCGGACACTTCCTCGATCGCCCTCACCAGCTCCTCGAATGGTGTGTCTTTGACGACGTAGCCGCGGGCGCCGGCCCGGATCCCTTCGATCAGATCCTCCTGCGACTCGCTGGCGGTGAGGAGCAGGATGGTGGCCTCCGGGCTCACGGCGAGGATCTTCTCGACCACCTCGAGGCCCGAAAGCCCGGGCATCAGGATGTCGAGCACCACGATGTCGGGCTGTAGCGCCTCGGCGGCGGAGACCGCGCCTTCGCCGTCGCTCGCTTCCCCACAGACCTCGAACCCGGCCGAGGTCAGCGAGGAGCCGAGGCCCCGTCGAAACAGCTCGACGTCGTCGACGACAAGGACCCGGGTCACTGGGGCTCAATCAGCCCCAAAGACCCGTTCCGTCGCCGGTACAGCACGCCGTAGCGCTCGGTCTCCCCGTTGAGGAAGAAGAAGAAACTGTGTCCCAGCAGGTCCATTTGGAGGGCTGCCTCCTCAGGCGTCATTGGCTTCACGTCGAAGCGCTTCACCCGATCGATTCGGTGCGCGTCGATCATGTCCCCTTCTTCTTCGACGCCCTCGGCAGCCGCATTGAGCCGTTTGCCACGTCGGCCGCGGGCGATGAGCCTCTCCTTGAGCCGGCGCAATTGCCGTTCGTATTTGTCCACCGCGGTGTCGAGTGCGGCCCGTTCGTCGAACGCCGCCGCCTCGACCCGGACCACCTGGCCCGCCGCCGTCGAGGTGATCTCGACGCGATAGCGCCCATCCGCAATTCGGGGGTTCTGCTCTTCGCTGAACTCGACGTCGGCGAAGAGCACGTCGTCGAAGACCCGGGCGGCGTGGGCCACCTTGTCTTCGGCGAGGTCCCTCAGATCGGGAACGATGGTGGTGTGGTTGCCGTGGACTCGAACCTCCACAGGATCTCCTTTCCTCAGGGCGCGCCGAATCCCCCTCGGGACCGCGGTGGAGAGCATCGGATTGATCGACGATGCGGTCGCTGCGACACGCACGCTCCAACGCTCGGTTCGCCCTGAAGGGCCGTGCATTCACTATACCGACGGCGGCAGGGTCGGGATGGCGGCAGTGGCCGTCACCGCATACTCGGCCGCTCCGAGGGCCCCGTGGGCGGCCCCGAGGGTGCGGCCGGTGGTGACGACGTCGTCGATCAGCACGGCCCCGGCCACCGCCCTCCTCAACCGGAAGTGCGGCTCCCCCCGCATTTGCGGTCCACTTCCCGCCCGGGGGGGCCACCACAGCGGCCGCCACAGGGCCCCGATCACCGGCAGGCCGGTCAGCTCCCCCAGGGCCCGGGCGAGTTCGGCCGCTGGGTCGATGCCGTAGCGCCACAGCCTCATCAGGGTCCGGGGCACCGGCACCAGGACCCGGGCGCGGGTATCGAGTTGCTCCGCCATCGGCTCGGCCAACACCCGGGCCGCCCCGGCGTGGGCGCGGTACTTGAGCAGGTGGACGAGACGGCGGGTCGCCCCGGCGTGGCGTCCCGCCGAGCGAACGACCAGGCCGCCTTCGAGCCGGCGGCGGCCGGCCGGCTCGAGCGAGACTCTTGCCCGCCCTCGGCCGCAACCGCCTGGGTCACCCATGCCTCCACCGTGGCGCCGGGGTGTGACTAGTCACTGCCCGCCCCGCAAATGAGCATCCCTCCCCCTCGTAATCACCACGTAGAGTGGTTACGCTGATGCTCTGAGTCAAGCAAGGGAGCGGGACCGAGATGGCGGTCGACGTACAGGTCACCAGGGAACGCCAGCGCCGCCGTCGACTCCGCAAGGTCGCCTGGATCCTCTCGCCGCTGGTCCTGTGGCTGTGGCTGCGCATCCTCGACGGCAACCCGGTCTCCCCCGGCTGGCCCGACCTCCCCTCCGATGCGATGATCTGGCTGCCCGGCATCCTGATCATCCTCCTCATCGGGGTGGTGTTGGTGGCTCCGATGCTCGGGAGCGGACGCTCGCCGGAGACCATCTACCTGCCGGAGCAGATCGACATCTCCTTCGACGACGTGAAGGGACTCGGTCCGGTGCTCGGCGAGGTCCGCCACACGCTCGACGTGTTCCTCAACCACCAGCGCTTCCGCGACCAGATGGGTGGGCAACCGCGCCGCGGGGTCCTCTTCGAAGGCCCGCCCGGCACGGGAAAGACCCACACCGCCAAGGCGATGGCCCGTGAAGCGGGTGTGCCGTTCCTCTTCGTGTCCTCCACCGCCTTCCAGAGCATGTGGTACGGGGCGACCGCCCGCAAGATCCGCTCCTACTTCCGCCGCCTGCGCAAGGTGGCTCGCGCCGAGGGCGGCGCCATCGGGTTCATCGAGGAGTTCGATGCCATCGGCATCAAGCGGGGCGGCATGAGCCGCATGGACGGCCGCACCGTGGAGCGCTCCGCCATCTCCGAGGGCGTCGGCGGGGTGGTCAACGAGTTGCTGGTGCAGATGCAGAGCTTCGACGAGCCTCCCCGAAGCATGAAGTTCCGCAACGCGCTCATCCGGACGTTCAACAAGTTCCTGCCGCACCATCGCCAGATCCGGACCCGGGTGGCGGCGTTCGCCAACATCCTGCTGATCGGGGCGACCAACCGGGCCGACTCGCTCGATCCGGCCCTGCTGCGGCCGGGCCGCTTCGACCGCACCTTCCACTTCCCACTGCCGGCCCGCAAGGAGCGGCGGGAGTTGATCGACTACTTCCTCGGCCGCAAGGCCCACGACGAAAGGGTCGACGACACCGCCCGCGACGACCTGGCCGCCTCGACGATCGGCTACTCGCCGGCGTCGCTCGAACGCCTCTTTGATGAGGCCCTCCTCTTCGCCCTCCGCGACAACCGGGATCGGCTCGGGGTGAGCGACCTGCGGCGGGCCCGCCTCGACGTCGAGATCGGCCTGGCCGAGCCGGCCGAGTACACCCCCGAGGAACGGGAGACGATCGCCACCCACGAGTCGGGACACGCCGTCGTCGCCTACCTCGTCGGCAAGACCCGCAAGCTCGACGTGCTGTCGATCGTCAAACGCAAGGACGCCCTCGGTCTCCTGGCCCACAGCCAGAAGGAAGAGCGCTACACCCAGCGGCGCTCCGAGGCGCTGTCGATGATCCAGATCTCGCTCGGCGGCATGGTGGCCGAGGAGCTGTTCTTCGGCGAGTCGGGCACCGGACCCGGCGGTGACTTGGCCGCCGCCACCCGGGTGGCGGCCGAGATGGTCGGGGGTCTCGGTCTGGGCGGGTCGCTGGCCTCCTTCCGGGCCGCCGACGGGGGCCCCTTCGGCGGCGACCTGGTGGCGGTCGTACTCGCCGACGATCGGGCCCGTACCGCCCTCGAGGACCTCCTCGACGACCAGAAGCGGGCGGTCACCACCCTGCTCGGCGCCAATCGCCATCTCGTCGAGGCGCTGCGCGACGCCCTGTTGGAGCGCGACGAGCTGGTCGACCGGGAGATCATCGAGGTCATCGAATCCGCCGACCGGGAGGCGGTGGTGGATCTCCGGGAGCCGGTCGGCTGAGACCCGCCGCTAGGTGCCTTCCTCCCAGGAGGACAGGTACCGCTCCTGTTCGGGGGTGAGCCGCTCCAAGCCTCCCCCCATGTGCTCGAGGGCGATCGTTGCGACCTCGGCATCAAGGTGCTCCGGCAAGCGATAGACCCGGGGCTCCAGGTCGGGCCCCTCGCGGAGTAGCCACTCGGCGGCGAGGGCCTGATTGCCGAAGGACATGTCCATCACCTCGGCAGGGTGGCCTTCGGCGGCGCCCAGGTTGACCAGCCGCCCTTCGGCCACCACCAGCACCCGGCGACCGTCCGGGAGGGTCCATTCGTCCAACTCGTGCCGGATGCGCCGCCTCCCGATCGCCTCTTCCTCCAAGGCCGACAGGTCCACCTCGACGTCGAAGTGGCCCGCGTTGGCCAGCACCGCGCCGTCCTTCATCACCGAGAAGTGCTCGCTCCGCAGCACGTGCAGGTTGCCGGTGACGGTGACGAACACGTCGCCCACCGCGGCGGCGGCGGCGGCCGTCATCACCCGATACCCCTCCATCGCCGCCGACAACGCCCGGACCGGATCGACCTCGACCACGACCACAGAGGCCCCCAGGCCGGAGGCTCGCGCCGCCACACCCACCCCACAGTCGCCGAACCCGACGACCACCACGGTCTTGCCGGCGAACAACAGGTTGGTGGCCCGCAGGATCCCGTCGAGTGCCGACTGACCGGTGCCGTGTCGGTTGTCGAAGAGATGTTTGGTGTCGGAGTCGTTGACGGCGACCACGGGGAAACGAAGCACTCCGTCGGCGGCCATGGCGCGGAGACGGATCACCCCGGTGGTCGTCTCCTCCGTCGATCCGATCGGATCCTGGTCGGGCCGTTCCCGCAGCAACGTGGTGACCAGGTCCGCCCCGTCGTCCATCGTGATGTGCGGCTCGCGATCGAGCACCGCCCTGATGTGGTCGTAATAGCGGTCGGAGTCCTCCCCCCGCACGGCGAACACGTCGACACCATCGGCCACGAGGGCCGCGGCCACGTCGTCCTGGGTGCTCAGCGGATTCGAAGCGCACAGTGCCACCTCGGCACCACCGGCGCGGAGCACCCCCATGAGATTGGCGGTCTCCGCCGTCACATGGAGGCAGGCCCCGATCCGGGTACCGTCGAGAGGGCGCTCGGCGACGAAGCGCTCGCGCAGCGCCGCCAGGACCGGCATCCGCCCGGCCGCCCACTCGATGCGAAGCGCACCCTCGGGAGCCAGGCTCCCGTCGGCGATGTCGTGGCTCATCCCTCCTCCTCGGCGAGGCGGCGTTTCAGCGCGGTGATCGGTTCGACCGACATCGGATCCACCCCGGCCCGCTCGGCGACCGCCACCGACACCAGGTCGCCGATCACGATCAGGCTGAACAGGCGGGCCAGGGCACTCTCACCCAGCGCCTCCACCTCGCCGGCAACGGCGACCTTCGACTCGATCGACTCGGTGGTCAGCCGGGCACGCAGAGCCACCCGGGGATGCGCCCCCCGATCACACAGGGTCACCACCCCGACCCGATCCCGACCGAGGTCGGGGAAGGCGTCCCACCCGACGACCTCGTTGTGGTCCAGTTCGGGGAGCACCGACCAGTAGGCAGGAGCCTTCCCGTTCTCGTTGAGCTGCGTCTTCCACCGGTTGGCGGCCACGGCCGCGAGACCATGCTCCCCGTAGATGACGGCCACCCGGCCCTCGAGCGCCTCGGCGAGATCGGCGGCCAGCGCCACCGCCGGGCCCTCTCCGGCGCCGAGCAGGCGAGCCACCACCTCGGCGGCCTCGTGGAGATCGTCTGAGGTCCCCTCGAGGATCCCGGCGCTCTCCAGAAGCCGCAGCACCCCTCCGGCCAGGTAGCCGACGGCGGCCCGGGGTTGTGGTCCCGGCGGTGCGATCACCAACGGCCAACCCTTCTCCGCGGCCATGTCCCCGAGCCGTCCCCCGGTGGTGACGACCGCGGGGCGAATCCCGGCGCTCAGCGCCGCAGCGGCCGCCGAGAGGGTTTCCTCCGTGTTCCCGCTGTGGCTGACGAGGACGGCCAGCGGATCGGCCCGCTTCGCCCACCCCGGCAAGCCGTAGGACTTGTGCACCGAGACCCGCCGGCCGGCCCCCTCGGCGACGGCGGCGGCGATGTCCCCGGCGATGCCGGATCCCCCCATCCCCGCCACCAGGGCCTCCTCGGCCTCGGTCGTCCCCGGGAGATCCAGCTCGGCGGCCCATCGCAGTTGATCGGGGAGCTCGGCAATCAGTTTCCTCACGATGCCTCCTCACCGGGCCGGTAGGCCTCTTCGGGCAGCATGACCGGGATCCCGTCCCGAACCGGATAGTGGAGACCGCACTCCCGACACACGAGGGCCTCGCCCCGGTCGTCGAGACCACCGCCGCACTCGAGGCAGATCATGATTTCGAGGAGTTCCTCAGGCACCGGCACGGTTCGCCTCTTCGATGACGTCCTGCACCGCGGCCACCAGCTCGTCGACGGCGCCGGGATCGGGGGCCTCCACGTTGAGGCGGAGCACCGGCTCGGTATTGGAGGGGCGCAGGTTGAACCACCGATCGTTCCAAGACACGGTGAGGCCGTCCAATCGGTCCTGCTCCCCGTCGTCGAAGGCGGCGGCCACTGCCTCGGTGGCCGCTCCCTGATCGGCGACCGAATAATTGACCTCCCCCGACTGGGCATACGGCTCGAAGCGAGTCCGTACCTCCGAGAGCGGCCGGCCCGTCTCCGACAGCAACTGGAGGAGCACCAGCATCGCCAGGATCCCCGAGTCGGCCCGGAAGTTGTCCCGGAAGTAGTAGTGGCCGGAATGCTCGCCACCGAAGATCGCTCCGGTCTCCTTCATCACGCCCTTGATGAACGAGTGACCCACCCGGGTGCGGACCGGAGTGCCGCCGGCGGCCGTCACCAGATCCGGGACCGCCCGACTGCAAATGAGGTTGTGCACGATCTTCGAGCCCGGTTCCCGATCGAGGAACCACGAGGCGATCATCCCGGTGATCGTGCTCCCCGGAAGCGGCTGCAGCCGGTCGTCGATGAAGAAGGCCCGATCGGCGTCGCCGTCGAAGGCCACCCCGAGGTCGGGTGATTCGCGCTGCATCAACGCCTCGAGGTCGGCGAGATTCTCGGGGCGCAACGGATCGGGGTGGTGATTGGGGAAGGTTCCGTCCGGTTCCAGGTAGAGGCCGATGAGTCGGGCCGGGAGGCGCTGGAACGCCCCGGGGACCGCCACCCCCGCCACCCCGTTCCCACCGTCCACCGCCACCCGAAGGGGAGCCACCGCGTCGACGTCGATGATCGACACCATGTGGTCGAGGTAGTCGTCCAGCAGGTCGCGGGTCTCCACCCGGCCCGCTTCGGGGGCCGCCGTGGGATCCTCGGTGGCCATCCGATGCACCTCGGCGAGCCCGGTCTCGATGCCGACGGGGGCGGCACCGGCCAGGCACAGCTTGATGCCGTTGTAGCCCTTGGGGTTGTGCGACGCGGTGATCATCGCTCCCGGCCGGTCGAGAGCGCCGGCCGCGTAATAGACCATGTCGGTGGTGATCATCCCCAGGTCGTCGACATCGACACCCTGCGAGGTGATGCCGTCCGTGAGGGACGCCGCCAGGCCGGGGGACGACTCCCGGCAGTCTCGACCCACTGCGATCCTGTCCGATTCGGCAAAGCGGGCAAAGGCGGCACCGATTCGCGCCGCCGCTTCCTCATCGAGCTGCTCGGGAACCAGGCCGCGTACGTCGTAGGCCTTGAAGATCGCATCGAGATCCATGCAACGCCGCATTCTACGGGCCGCAGGGTCGCCGCCTCCGCCAATAGAATCGCAGCCCGTGACCGCGATCAGCGTCGTCGTCCCCATCCACAACGAGGCCGCCTATCTGGCCGACGCCCTGCCTCGCCTCCTCACCGAGCTCGACGGTGTGCCGGCCGAGACCACCGTGATCCTCGCCGAGAACGGTTCCGTCGACGGCACCGCCGGGATCGCTCTCGATCTCGCCGCCCGGAACGACCGCGTCGACGTGATCCGGATCCCCGAGGCCAACTACGGCGCCGCCATGAGAGCCGGCTTCCGAGCCGCCCGCACCGAGTGGGTCGCCAGCTTCGACATCGACTACTTCTCCGGGGAGTTCCTCACCGACGGGCTGGCCATGGCCGATCGGGCCGACATCGTCCTCGCCTCCAAGCGGGACCCCGAATCCGACGATCGGAGGAGCGTCCTCCGCCGTCTCGGGACCTTCGTCTTCAACCGGATGCTGCGCTGGCTGTTCGGCTCGGCCGTGAGCGACACCCACGGGATGAAGCTGGTACGGCGCACGGTGATCCAGAGCGTCGTGCCGTTCGTGGGCTCCACCCTCGACCTGTTCGACACCGAGCTGGTGATCAGGGCCGAGCGGGACGGATATCGCATCGTCGAACTCCCGGTGACGGTCGTCGAGGAGCGGCCTGCACGGTCAGGCTTCCTGCGCCGGGTCCCCCGGACCGTCGTCGGCCTGCTGCGAATCCGCCTCCGCCTGTGGCGGGAGCGCTAGGGCCGGTTCCCGCCGGCGCCATCGCACCACCCCCCAACCGGCCAGGCCGAGCAGCGTGATCACGGTGAGCAACATGCCCCCGTTCTCGGCGCCGGTGTTGCGGAACTCGATCGTCACCTCTTCCTGGGTCGGCACCACGACCATCAGCGAGGGAGCGGCCCGGTAGGGGCCGTCGGCGCCGGTGGCCTGCCAGTTCGGGAAATGGGACACCTTCACCAGGTGGGGAGCTCCGACCGCCGTGGTTCGGAACGAGATGCGGTGATCCTCGAGTACCACGTCGTCGACCGCGCCCTCGATGCGCACCGCCCGCCGACCCCGGGCGGAGGCATCGTCGACCCGGAGCCAGTCGTCCGGCCCCTCGGCCACGAGCCATCGGTCGAGAAGCTCGGTGTCGTCGTACCACTCGAGAGCGGCATCGACGAAGCCGTTCTCCCCTTCCCAGACCGCCGGCTCCCACGACCCCACTTCGACGAGATCCGCCTCGGGGACGGCGTAGACGGTGAAGGGGTCGGCCTCGGCGAGCACCTCGAGGCCGGCCTCGACCGCCTTCTCATTGGCGGCATCGGTCGTCGCCACGTAGTAGGCGACGTCGTACAGCATGAGATGGGGCACTGCCCGCTCGAAATCGAGCCGGTGATAGCGAAGCCCGCCGATCGGGTTCGAGGGGTTCTCGCTCACCTCGGCGGCATTGAGGAAGTGGAAGGGCGTGGTGATCGACGACTCGAAGAGCAGCCCCTCCATGGAAGGATGGCCCTCGCTCCAGTAGCCGGTCAACATGAGCGCCATCGGAGTCCCGTAGCGGTTGTAGAACTCGCTGTAGGCCTCCCACATCACCCGGCCGGGTGGCAAGCGATCGATCTCGGCGATGAGGCCCTGGTACTCCTGCCACCCCTCCTTGGCTTCGTACCCGCTGTAGTTCCAGTTCGACCAGGCGGGGGCCTTGGAGACCCCGACGCCCCCGACGACCAGGAAGAAGGCGGCGGCGATCCCGGTGGCCAACCACACGGCCAGCCCTCGATGGGGTCCCCGGCGCACGATTGCCACCAACGCCAGGCCGACGGCGATCCCGGCGAAGAGATGGATCACGTAGTACCAGTACGGGAGGAGCCGGGCGTTGTAGAGCTTGGTCCAGTCGAGGTACTCCAAGCCGTAATAGCCGATGATGGGAAAGACGATCAGCACCAACGCCGGGCCGATCGTCGCCTTCCGGGCGGCGGCCCACAGCAATCCCACCGCGCCGAGCAGCACCATCGGCCACAGGTCACCGGGGAACACCTTCCAGTGCCCCTTCACCGGGTTCCACCCCATGTCGGTGGTGTAGTCCTGCACCCGAAGGAGCAGCGGCACCGCCCAGAAGGCCGCCAGCCCGAACCCCAGCGCCCAGGCCCCGGTGACGGCCGGCGTGCCCTTGCGCCGGAACAGCAGCGGGAGGGAAGCGACCACGACCACCAGGGTCGTGATGACGTGGCTGAGGGCGGCCAGCGCCAGGACCACTCCCGCTCCGACGGTGAAACCCCGGCCCTGGCGCGTGTTGCGGATCACCATCCCCAGATAGACGAGAGAGAGCGCAAACGACCAGGAGAACGAGTACTCCCCCGCCAGCGTGGACAGGGTGTTGCCCCCGAAGATGCTGTAGATCTGGCCCGTGTCCGGAAAGCGGCTCTCCATGAAGACGAAGGTGGCCCCTGCCACCCCACCGACCAGTGAGACCGGCCGGGCGAAGCCCATCGACCGGGCGAAGTAGTAAGAGGCGAAGGGAAGGCCGACCAGTCCGGCGACGGTGACGATCTTGAAAGCCACTCCATACGGCAGCACCAGGTCGAACAGGACGATGGTCAGCGCCGGGAGTGGGAAATAGAAGTAGAGGATGGGGAAGCCGGCGTACCAATCGTTGCTCCACCCCATGATCCGGCCGTCGGCCAACAGGTTGTCCCGCAGGTAGGCCGGGATGAGGACGTGGGCCCCCATGTCCCCCCCGGTCGGGGTGTTGGCGACGAAGATCTGGTCGGGGCGCATCACCCCCAGGGCCACCGCGGCGGCACCGATGAGCACGACCCAGGCCACGAGCCGGAACTCGGGGCGCCGACCGATGGTGGCGGTGATGGCGGTCACAGAGTTCGCAGGCTACCGCGAGCGCGGCGTTGTCAGGTTCGGCGCGACTTCTCGAGGATCGTGGTCAGGTCGAGGACTTCGCCGTCGGCATGCCACCAGCGGTGCTCGCAACGGTGGCAGGAGTTGAAGAAGACGTCGGTGCCGTCCGGCAGCGTCAACTCGATCTGAATGGCGTCGGCGGCACGGCAGTTGGTGCACGCGATCTCGGTTCCTCGCCGGTGGGTCCTCGGCATCACCTTCCTCCTCGAGAGTGACTAGTCACTTTTCGGAAGATCTCCGAGCCGAGTTGACCTTTTCTTCGTCGAGCTTTCCGACGTAGCGGGACCGCCGCTTCCCACCCTCCCACCAGTAGGCGTACCAGTACGGGCCGTGGGGACAGCGAGTGCACGATTCCTTGCCGCACCGCACCATTTGACGGCGGAGCCGCACTCGGGGAGCGGCCTCGCCGAACTCGATGCCGTGTGATTCCAGCCGGGCCTTGGCGAGCATGAGGAGACGGCGCAGGTCGTGCTCATCCATCGAACGAACCGCGTCGATGACGTCACGATCCAACACATCGAACTCCCCGGGGAGTCACGCCACCTCGAGCGACACGAACAAAGGCCGCACCGGGGATCGCCGATCGACGAGCGTCCACCCCACCGGAGGGCTCATGCGCTCGGCATGCACCTCGCACAGGGGGTAGCCGGAGCCCGGCGGAATGGGCCCGGTGATGTCGTCGAGCCACACAGTCATGGCGTCGTAGTCGAACGACATCACGATCCCCGAAGGTGCCCCACAGCGTGCGCAGCGCTCGATCACACCGCCATGCTAACGGCGAACCACACGTCTGTGATTCCAGAAGGGTGATTTCAGCGGCGTTATTCTTACGCGCCGTCAGCGCGGGTAAGACGATTTTGTGATTCCGGCGCGCCGCAACCCCGCAACCAAGCGGCGCATCGACGGGACCCCGGCGATCCGGTCGACGACCACGCCCGCCCCGTCCCGAATGACGACCACCGGGACGGCAGCGATCCCCGCCCCGGCGAGGCGCTGGGGATCGTCTTCATAGCGGTACTCGGCGACCTCGAACGGTGCCAGGAGCGCGCGTACCGTGTCGCAGGAGAGGCACGACCGCTCGGTGAAGAACAGGATTCTGCCTTCGAAACCGGTGACGTCGATGTCGGGTATCCGGCGTCGCCGGGCCCGAAACAGAGCGAGCCCGGCCAC
>JBFELU010000037.1:0-24666 GCA_041551965.1 Acidimicrobiia bacterium | reverse complement strand
AGAACCAGCGCGATCGCGATCGTGAGCAGTCTCATGGCACTCCACACAAGAGCCTTCTTCGTCGTCATTGGGTGGGAGAGATTACCCGACCTCCGGATCCGGAGTCTCGTTACTCACTCGGACCTCCCGGCACCTCGAGCGGATCCCCGCAGTCGGTGAACCAATGGAGCCTGCCGAAGCGGTCCCCGAAGTGGACCACGGCGGGAGTCTGAGTGGCTCCTTCGTGGTAGACGACGGCGACCTCATAGGTGTCCGGGATCTGCATCGGGGTGTCGTCGAACTCCATCACCCACGTCTCGGGCCCATCCACCGCGGTGGGGAGGATCTCCACCACTCGCGGGATGATCCCCCGCAGGTCCTCGGCGCACTGCTCCAGCCCGTACAGATCGATGACCGCCGGGTGCAGTTGCTCGAGGAGCCACACGGCGTCGGCGGTCTGGACCGCAGCCTGGAAGTCGTCGAAGAAGGCTTCGAGCGGATCGGGAAGTGCCACCGTCGTGACCGGCTCCGGGGCGGTGGTCGTCGTGGGCTGCGAACCCGGGGTGCCGCCGCTCCCGCCGCAGCCGGCCGAGACGACGGTCAGCGCCGCCAGCATCCACACAGCCCGAAGTGATCGGGATCCCATCGGAGTCGAGGCTACCGGGTCCTCAGCCGCATTCGTCGGGGTCGCCGGCCGGTTCCCCGGCGGCCACGTCGGCCAGCATCTGCTGGACCGTGGCCCGAACCCGGTTCACGTCGATGATGGGGCGGGAGAGGAAGTTCATCTCGCCGCTCGAGTAGTAGGGGGGATTGAAGGCCGTCGTCGCAATGGATCCACCGTCCAGGCTTCCCACCGCGTACACCAGATCCGGGAGGATCGAGAGCGGGATGTTGGTGGTCACGCTGGACCGGATCACGTCGGCCAGCTCTCCGAACGATGAGAGGATCGTGATCGGGTCGGCCGCGTCGGCGACGGCGGCCAGCATGCACCGCTGGCGGGTCATGCGGACGTAGTCGCTGCTGTTGGTTCGGGAGCGGACGTAGGCGAGCGCCTCGTGGCCGTTGAGGTGGTGCCGTCCGGGATCGACGTCGACCCGGACCGGATCCTCCCCCTCCGACGCCGGGGAGAACGCCTCGTGGATCGACTCGGTGACATTCACCGTCACACCGCCCAGGGAGTCGATCACGGCCACGAACCCCTCCATGTCGACGAGGACGTAGTAATCGATGGGGAGGCCCATCATGATCTCGAGTGACTGGCGCAGCGCCTCCATCCCGGGGCTGACGGCATCGGGGAAGGTGGTCGTCCAGTCCTGGGTGCGGGTGTAGAGGGCGTTGATCTGATCCACGAAGCAGTTGCAGCGGGGTGGCTGCTCCGGGGGTTCCACCAGACACTCCTCGGGGACCGGGTCCCCTTCTTCGGTTTCCCGCATCGCCTGGCGGCAGGCCCGATCCTGGGCCCTGACGATCTTCTCCAGCTCCATCTCCCAATAGGTGTCCTCCAGGCCGTAGAAGGCCTGGTCCCACCCTGCCGGCAGCGGCGCCGACGAGAGGTTGCGGGGGACCCCGAACAGGACGGCGCGATCGGCTTCCAGGTCGAGCGTCGCCACGATCATGGTGTCCGTGCGCAGGCTCCAGCGGCCCGGTCCGGCATCGCCACCGGCCAGGAGGATCGTGATGCGGTCCTCGAAACCATCGATCTGCCCGGTGAACGCCGGGAGGGTGGGTGTATCGGGGAGGAGATCTGCGTTGGGAATCGTCTCGGGGGAGATCGACGGCGGGCTCTCTCCGACGGGAGGATCGGGGGACGGGTCCTCCACGACGGGATCGGGGGGCTCGACGACCGGCCCTCGGAAGACGTCGTCGTCGGGCGGAATCGTGTCGGCGGCCGCCACCGGCTCGTCGTCGACGAAGACCTCGGTGAGGAGATCGAGGGCATCGACGCTGTAAGCGGCGACGAGGCCGTGGGGGACCAGCGTGAAGAGCAGCAGCGTCAGGAGCGCCGTCGTGGCGGCTCCCCGGGTTCGGGGCCGGAAGGTGTCGCTCACCGCAAACAGCCGGATGGCCAGCACACCCAGGTTCACCCCGAACAGCACCCACAGCCATCGGGGTTGGACCGAGAGGCTCGTCAGGTACCCGGCCCCCCGGGCGGCCAAGACGCCGGCCGCGGCGAGCACGCCGACGCTCGGGATCAACAGCAGGACGGCCCGCCGCCGCCGTCCCTGGATCCAGTGGCCGGAGCCGGGCAGCAGCGACGACATCGCGGCGGCTCGGGCAGGGGTGATCGCTCGCTTCATCGACTCACGTTATCGACGCTCGTGAGTTGCCGGGAGTTCCGCGGGTCCCTTTATCTAGTTGCATAATGAAACTATATTGATCCCCATGAACACAGCCACACCGACCATCGAGATCCGCCGCCGCGACGACACCTTTCAGACCACCACGGGGTGGCTCGATTCGCGTCACTGCTTCAGCTTCGGGCCCTGGTACGACCCCGACAACATGAACCACGGTCTGCTGGTGGTCTCCAACGACGACGTGGTGAAGCCCACCTCGGGCTTCGAGACCCATCCCCATCGCGACATGGAGATCGTCACCTGGGTCCTCGACGGCGAACTCGAGCACAAGGACACCCTCGGCAATAGGGGTGTCATCTACCCCGGGCTGGCCCAGCGCATGAGTGCCGGCCGCGGAATCTGGCATTCCGAGAAGAACCTGGATCGCGTCGGCGACGTCCATTTCATCCAGATGTGGGTCCTGCCGGACACCGAAGGGATCGATCCTTCCTATGAGCAACTGGACATCAACCCCCAACTCGATCGCGGTGGGTTGGTGCCGATCGCCTCCGGTCGGGGCCACGATGCCGCCATCCGTATCCACCAGAACGGCGCCTCGCTGTGGGGCGGACGGCTCGGAGCCGGTGAGACCGTCGCCGTCCCCGACTCGCACTTCGCCCACGTCTACGTGGCCGACGGCTCGATCGACCTGGGCGGGGCCGGCACGCTGAGGAAGGGTGATGCCGCCCGACTCACCGCCGCCGGGTCCCCGTCACTGGTCGCCGGTCCGGATGGCGCCGAGGTGCTGGTCTGGGAGACCGACTGACGCCCGGGGCGGATTACCGGTCGGCGGGGGAGGCCTCGGGGAACCGCGGGTGGGTGCGGACGTGGCGCTCCACCAGGGTGTTCCAGTTCTTGTCGATCTGCCGCTTCACCTCTGCCAGCAGTTCGGGGTCGTTCAGCAGCGGCTTGAAGCGGCCCTGCATCGAGAAGTAGTCCTCCGGCTTGGTCTCATACTGGGGCCACATGTTGATGGTGTAGTCCAGACCCCCCTCGACCTCGTAGAGGGGGAACACCCGGCTGTGCACCGCCTTGCGCATCACCTCGATGGCTTGTTCCGAATCCATCTTCCAGCCGGGAGGACACACCGACAGGATGTGCAGGAACCGGGTCCCCGTCATCTCCTTGGCCTTGCGGAACTTGGCGATCATGTCGTCGGGATATGCGGGGCAGCAGGTGGCGGCATACGGGATGCGGTGGGCCGCCATGATCTCCATGATGTTCTTCTTGGGCCGGGTCTCGGGCCGCTCGTTGGGCGTGGTGGTCGTCCAGGTGCCCAGCGGTGTCGACGACGAGCGCTGGATCCCGGTGTTCATGTACGCCTCGTTGTCGTAGCAGGCGTAGAGGATGTCCTCGTTGCGTTCGGCGGCGCCCGACAGCGCCTGGAGGCCGATGTCCATCGTGCCTCCATCCCCGGCCCACGCCACCACGGTGGTGTCCTTGCCCTGCTGCAGCTTGGCCGCCTTCACGCCGGCGGCCACCACGGCCGCCGTCTCGAAGGCGGTGTGGAGCACCGGCACCTTGAGGGCGTGGACCGGCCACGGCCCGTCCACGATCGACCAGCAGCAGGCCGGGATGACGACCACCGTGTCGTCGCCGAGCGCCTTGAGTGCCAGGCGCATCGACAGCGCGCCTCCGCAGGCCTGACAGCCGAGGGTCCCGGGGTAGATTCGCTCTTCGACGGGGAGATCCCACCTCACGGCGCCACCCCCTCCAGAGGCTCCAGCGGGGTGATCACGGTCCCCGGCCTGGTCGGTCCGATCGGCAGGCCCTTGACCCCCACATAGAGGGCCCGCTCCGGGTCGTCGCGGGTCACGAGGTCGTCGGCGACCTCGAACACCGTCTCCACCCGGATGTCGCGGCCCCCGATCCCCAAGACGTAGCCGAAGATCGGCGGTGCGCCGGGAAGCCCCGCCAGGGCGGCCCGGATCTCCGAGGCGAAGATCCCCGAGTGGCCGGGGCTCATGTTGCGATCCAGCACCGCCACCTTGGTGCGGCCGGCCAGGTGCTCCCTGATGGGCTCGAAGGGGAAGGGGCGGAAGGCGATGAGCCGCAGCAATCCGGCCTTGATGCCCCGCTCTCGCAACTGGGTGACCGCATATCGGACGTTGGAGGTCATCGCCCCGGCCGAGACGAACACGTACTCGGCATCGTCGAGCATGAACTCCTCGACCGGGCCGTAGGCCGAACCGAGGGCCTCACCGAACTCCCGGCCGGCCTCATCCATGAGCCCCCGGGCCCGGTCCATCGCCTCGTACGCCTTGTAGCGGAGCTCGAAGTAGTGGTCCCGGTTCACCAGCCCCCCGTAGGCGCGGGGTTCGGCCGGATCGAGCGTGTAGAGCGGCTCCCAGGGGGGGAGGTAGGCGTCGACGGCAGACTGGTCGTGCACGATGAGCGGCTCGGAGGTGTGCGACAGGATGAAGGCGTCCATCGACACCATGCCCGGCAGCAGCACCTGCTCGGCCACCCGGTACATCCAAATGACGAAGTCCTGGGCCTCCTGGACGCTCTCGGCGAACAGCATCATCCACCCGGTGTCCCGTTGCGACAGAAAATCGGTCTGTTCCGCCCAAATCGACCAGCCGGGCCCCATCGCCCGGCTCACGTTGCTCAGCACGATGGGGAGACGGGCCCCCGTCGCCCAGTGGAGCATCTCGTGCATGAGCGCCAGGCCCTGGCCGCTGGTGGCGGTGTAGGCGCGGGCTCCCGCCGCCGAGGCTCCGACGCACGCCGCCATCGCCGAGTGCTCCGACTCCACCGTGATGAACCGGGCTTCCAGTTCCCCGGTGGCCACCATCTCCGACAGCAGCTCGACGATCATCGTCTGCGGCGTGATGGGATACGCCGAGACGACCTCGGCGCGGGCCAGTTTGGCGCCGTAGGCGGCGGCGTGGTTGCCGGTCAGCAGGTGCCGCTCACCCATATGCCTTCTCCTTCACGAAGAGCAGCACGTGGCCGGGACACTCGCTGGTGCACACCCCGCAGCCCTTGCAGTAATCGAAGTCGAAGATCGGGCCGTCGTCCCAGGTGATGGCGGCATCGGGGCAGAAGACGAAGCACGTGCCGCAGGAGTTGCAGTAACCGCAGGAGAAGCACCGTTCGATCTCGGCGAGGGCGGCGGCGGCGACGATGGTGGCCGTCTCTTCGGTGAACCCCGCCGCCAGCCGGTCCTCGGGGGACATCTCGGGCGTCTCGACGCGGGGAAGGGGGGCGAAGGTGGCCCGGTTGACGCCGGTGGGCCCGATGACCTCGGCCCGCTCTTCCAGCATCCACAGCGGGATCTCGTACCCTCCCCCGATCCGGGCGTTGATGGCATCGACGGCCCGCCTGCCCCAGGCGATCGCATCGACCACGGTGGCGGGTCCGGTGGCCAGGTCGCCGCCCACGAAGATCCGCTCATTGGGGGTCTCCCCGTGGGGTCCCACGGCCGGCCACCCGTCGTCGCCCCGCAGGTCGGGCGGCAGCAGGTCTACCTCG
Source organism: Acidimicrobiia bacterium (assembly GCA_041551965.1). GTDB lineage: Bacteria > Actinomycetota > Acidimicrobiia > Spongiisociales > UBA11373 > JBFELU01. The sequence goes on along the minus strand of JBFELU010000037.1, from coordinate 18,874 downwards.
GCCCGCTCCCCGACGGCGGTGAAGACCACATCGAAGGTGAGTGATCGCATCTCCCCGGTCGGCTCCGGGCGGGGCCGGCCTGAATCGTCGGGATCTCCGAGTCGCATCGTCTCGACGCTCACCGACAGCCCGGCCGGGACCTTGGCCACCGAGCGGGGCTGGGCGAGGAACTCGAAGCGGACACCATCGGCCGTTGCCGCGGCGTGCTCCTCGGCGATGGCCGGCATCTCGGCTTCGGTTCTGCGGTAGAGGACGGTCACCGTGGCCCCGAGGCGCCGCAGCGCCCGGGCCACATCCATGGCGGTGTTGCCGCCGCCGATCACCGCACAGCGTTCTCCGTGGAGCTCGGCGGCGCCTTCGGCCAGCCGCTCCAGGAACTCGAGCCCCGGCTCCGTGAGGCTCTCGCCCTCGATGCCGAGCGCGGTTCCCATTCCGGCACCGATGGCGGCAAAGATCGCATCGAAATCCTGCTCCAGGCCCTCGATCGTGACGTCGGTCCCGAGGCGGATGCGGGTGCGAAACTCGACTCCGAGCCCGGTGAGGCGCTCGATTTCCTCGTCGACCAAGGTCGAGGGGAGCCGGTACTCGGGGATCCCGTAGCGGAGCATGCCTCCCGGCTCGGGGCGGCTCTCGAAGACGGTGACGGCGTGCCCGGAGCGGCGCAGGTAGTAGGCGGCCGCCAGCCCGGCCGGACCCGAACCAACCACCGCGACGCGGCGCCCGGTCTCCGTCTCGGCCGTCGGATCGGGGAGACCCCGGGCCTCGTCTCCCATGAAGCGCTCCAGGGCCCGGATCGCCAGGGGTGCGTCGGTGCGATTGCAGGCGTCCTCGCAGGGGTGGGGGCACACCCGCCCGGTGATGCGCGGGAACGGGTTGCGGAGGGTGAAGGTGGCGTGGGCGGCGGCCGGGTCGCCGGTGGCCAGCTCGTGGAGATAACGGGGGATCGGCACCGCAGCCGGGCAGGATTCGGTGCAGGGCGAGCGGCTCTCCACCTTGATGGGACGCATGTTGCGCCAGGCCCCGGTCTTGAGGATCGTGCTGCTGACGGCCGTCGATACCGGAATCTCGGGGTACTCGTCGACGTGCTTGAACTCGCTCACAGCCGCACCCGCTCATAGGCCTCGGTGGCGGCGGCCCGGTTCTCGGCGGCCCGGACCGGGACTTCGTCGTCGATGGCTTCGAGAAGGCTGTCGAGGTCGACGACCCCGGTGGCCCGCACGAAAGCCCCGAGGATGGCGGTGTTCACCACCGGCTGGGCTTCGCTGCCGAGGCCGTGGCGCAACGCGATATCGGATGCATCGACGGTGGCGGTGCGGCAGTGCTCTCCGAGGCCGAGGCTGTCGGGGTCGTCGGGAGAGTTGACCACCACCCAACCGCCCGGTCGGAGCCCCGTCATCACGTCGGCCGTCTCCAGCAGGGTGTGGTCGAGGACGAGGAGATGGTCGGGCTCGCGGATGTCCTGGCGAACGAACCACTCGTCGCCGGGTTCGGCGATGCGGGCGAACGCCACCACCGGGGCACCCCGGCGCTCCACGCCGTAGTCGGGATACGACTGTACGTATCGGCCCTGGAGGAAGGCAGCCGCAGCCAACGCCTTGGAGGCGACCACTGCACCCTGGCCCCCTCGGCCGTGGATGCGTAGCTCGATCATCCGTTGCCCCTATGCAACGCCATCGCAAGGGGGAGCGGCAGGGCCGAATGGCCTATTGGTCGATCGCCTGAGCGAGAGAGAACCGTCTCTCATAGAGGGCCCGGCCGACCACGACGGCCTCGGCCCCCGTCTCGGCCACCCGGCACAGGTCGTCGAGACTGCCGATGCCGCCGGCGGCGATCACCGGTACATCGATCTGGGCCACGATGCTGCGGAGGAGTCCCAAGTCGGGACCGGACATCGTGCCGTCCCGCAGAATGGCGGTGACCATGAGCCGACCCGCTCCGGCCGCCACCAGTTGGTCGACGACGGCAGCGACCGGGCGGCCGCGATCCTCCCAGCCGGAGCCGTGAGCCCGGCCGTCGCGCACGTCGAGGGCGGCGACGACCCGTTCGCCGCCGAGGGCGGCGGTGGTCTCTCTGAGCTCCCCGGGATCCCACACCGCCGCGGTGCCCAGGATCACTCGTTGCGCCCCGGCGCCGAGAGCCGCCCTCGCAACCGCAGCGGTGCGAATCCCGCCGGCCGCCTGGAAGGGGATGTCGGCGGCCCCGAAGGCCGCCCACGGTGCCGTCTCCGGATTCCCGGTGCGGGCCCCGTCGAGGTCGACGACGTGGACCAGGGAGGCCCCATCGGCGACGAATCCCCGGGCGACCGCGACCGGGTCGTTTCCGTACACGGTGACCGTGTCGTAGTCGCCCTGGCGCAGCCGCACCGCCCGGCCGCCGAGGACGTCGACGGCGGGTATCACCTGGAGTTGACGAGTTGTCATTATGTCTTAACATGTTAAAACGTTTCAACACACAGTGTGGAGCCCGACATGGTGACCATCGAAGACTGGACCAGCGAAGACACCACCGCCCTCTTCGAGGCCGTGCTCAGCCTGGAGTCCGTGCCCGAAGCCGAGGCGTTCTTCCGGGATCTGTGCACCCGCAACGAGCTGGACGAGATGAGCAAGCGCTGGGCGGTGGCCCGGCTCCTGGCGCAGGGCCTCCGGTATCGGGAGATCGCCGAGAAGGCGCACTCGTCCACGGCGACCGTGACCCGGATCAACCAGTGGCTCCGCCATGGATCGGGCGGCTACCGATTGGTGCTCGACCGGCTCGGCATCGGATCGGAGCAGGAGGGATGACCCGCACCCGGATCGCGCTCCCCAACAAGGGGCGGCTGCAACAGCCCACCCTGGAACTCCTTCAGAAGGCCGGTTTGGTCTTCGAGCGCGGCGAACGAACCCTCACCGCACCCGTACGGAACGTGCCCCTGGAGCTGGTCTTCGTCCGCACCGAGGATGTCATCGAGATGGTGGCCGACGGGATCGCCGAGCTCGGCATCGTGGGTCTCGATCTGCTCGCCGAATCCGAGGCCGATCTTCGGGTGGAAGTCGAGCTCGGCTACGGCCGGTGTCGCCTCACCGCGGCGGTCTCCAATGGATCGCCGGCCACGAAGATCGAGGATCTCGACGGCTTCCGGGTGGCCACCGCTCACCCGAGAGTGACCGCCCGCTCCCTCGCCGATCGGGGCGTTGCCGCCACCGTGGTGTCGCTGCGGGGGTCGGTCGAAGCGGCTCCTCGTCTCGGAGTGGCCGACGCGATCGTCGATCTCGTCTCCTCGGGGAGCACCCTCCTGGTGAACGGGCTCCGTCCACTCGCCACGCTCCTCGAATCGGAAGCCGTGCTGGTGAGCGGCCCTCACAGGGGTGGCAACGGTGCCGTCGATCAGGTCCGCACCATGCTCGGAGCGGTGGTGGCGGGCCGCAGCCGCCGCTACGTGATGATGAACGCTCCCCGGGAGGCGGTGGATCGCATCGAGGATCTCATCCCCGGCCTGGAGGCGCCCTCGGTGATCCCTCTGGCCCACAACGGGATGGTGGCGGTGCACTCGGTGGTCGACGCCGATGCCCTCTGGCACCTGCTTCCCGAACTCGAAACCGCCGGAGCCCGGGGCATCCTGGTGCTCCCGATCGAGCAGCTCATCCCATGATGCGGCGGGTCGTGCTCGCCGATTTGAGCTCAGCCGAGCAACGGGCGCTCGTCGATCGCTCGGCAGTTCCCAGTCCCGAGGTCCGCCGTTCGGCGGCCGAGATCGTCGATCGGATACGCCGCGATGGTGACGCCGCCCTGGCCGCCCTGGGGTATCGGTACGGGGGAGGGGACGGATCGCCGGTGGACGCCGCCACGCTGGAACGATCCGCCGAGGGCCTCTCCGTGGAGCTGGTGGAGGCGATCGAGACCGCCATCGCCAACGTTCGTGCCTTCCATGAGCCGCAACGGCCTCGAGACGGGTTCTTCGAGACGGTCCCGGGGGTGGCGATCGAACGCCGCTGGGCTCCCCTGCGGAGGGTCGGCTGCTACGTCCCCGGAGGCTCGGCGCCGCTGCCCTCCACACTCATCATGACGGCAGTGCCGGCGCGGGTCGCCGGCGTGGAATCGATCGTCGTGGCCACCCCGGCCGGAGGCGACGGGTCCATCGATCCGGTTCTGGCGGGCACGGCCGCCCTGGTCGGGGTCGATGAGGTGCGCCTGATGGGTGGAGCCCAGGCGATCGGAGTCCTGGCCCACGGTACCGAGACGATCGAGCGGGTCGACAAGATCGTGGGACCCGGCAACGCCTGGGTCACCGCCGCCAAGCTGTCGGTGGTCGGTGAGTGTGCCATCGACATGCCTGCCGGGCCATCCGAGGCCCTGGTTCTGGTGGACGGATCGGCCGATCCCCGCCACGCCGCCGCCGATCTGCTGGCCCAGGCCGAGCACGGTCCCGACTCGCCGGTGGTGCTGATCGGGACCGACGAGGGGGTGCTCGAGGCGGTCCTGCGGTCGGCCGAGGAGCTGCTCGACCGGCTCTCCCGCCGGGACGTGATCGACAAGGCCCTCGCCGACCACGGACTGATGGTCCTCGCCCCCGACCTCGACACCGCCGTCGCTTTCGCCGACGAGTTCGGACCTGAGCACGTCTCGATTCATCTCGCCGATCCCGCCGTCGCCGTCGACGGGATCACCTCCGCCGGCTCGGTCTACGTGGGGGAGTGGTCGCCGGAGCCGGTCGGCGACTACGCCACCGGGGCCAACCACGTGCTTCCCACCGGCGGCCTGGCTTGTTCGATGTCGCCGCTCGGTGTCGAGGACTTCGGCTCGTGGCGCCAGGTGCAGACGCTCGACCGCAACGGTCTCACCGCGCTCCGCCCGACGATCCGGGCCCTGGCCGACGCCGAGGGGCTCGATGCCCACCGCCTCGCCGTGGACGTCCGCTTCGAGGACGAGACATGAGCGCCGCCCCCGTCTACCAGTGGCAGCCGAGCACCGCCCGGATCGCGGCCCGGGCCGGAATCGCGCCTGCCGAGGTGATCCGCTTCGACCACAACACTTCGGCCGAGGCACCCCCGTGGGCCGCGGCGTTCGCCGCCGAGGCGGCCGCCACCCTCAACGAGTACCCGGCCGCCGACTACACCCCGCTCCGGGAGGCCATCGCCGATCACCACGGGGTCGAACCCGACTGCGTGGTCCCCGGGGCCGGCGCCGACGAGATGATCCTGCTGTGCGCCAGGGCCTTCCTGGGGCCCGGGGATCGGGCCGTGGCCGACGTACCCACGTACCCCCTCTATCGGATCGCCACCGCCCATCGGGGAGGCGACTTCATCGGCGTTCCCAGACCTCCTTCGCTGGTCTACCCGACCGAGGCGCTCTGCGAGGCGGCCGCCGGGGCGGTGCTCACCTGGCTGTGCGTGCCTTCCAACCCGGTCGGGGACCGGCCCCCGGTGGGCGAGATCGAAGCGGTGCGGTCGGCTGCGGGCGGCGTGGTGGTCGTCGACGCCGCCTACGCCGAGTTCACCGACGACCGGTGGGAGCCCCACGACGATCTGGTGGTACTGGGCACGCTCTCCAAGGCCTTCGGCCTGGCCGGGATCCGGGTGGGCTATGCCGTGACCACCCCGGAGCGAGCGGCGGCGCTGCACGCCGTCCGTCCCCCGGGGAGCATCTCGGCGGTCTCGGCGGCCGTGGCGGAGCGGGCCCTGCGCGACCGGGCTTGGGTCCGCGCCAACGTGACCCGCATCGCGGCCGCCCGTGAGGATCTCGTCGGCAAGCTGAGAACCCTCGGGTTGGACCCGTTCCCCTCGGTCGCCAACTTCGTGCTGGCCGAGGTTCCCGAGGCTCGCACCGTCGCTGCCGATTTGATGGCCCGGGGCCTGGTGGCCCGCAGTTTCCCACCCGATCACCCGCTGGCCGGGTTCCTGCGCTTCACGGCGCGGACTCCCGACCAGCACGACCGGCTCATCGCCGTGCTGGAGGAGGTGCTCCCGTGAGCAGGACCGCAACCGCCCGACGCAAGACGCTCGAGACCGACATCAGCGTGGCCGTCGACCTGGACGGGACCGGTGTCTCCGAGGTGAGCACCGGGATCGGGTTCCTGGATCACCTCATCGAGTCGTTTGCCAAGCACTCGCTGATCGATGTGACGGTGGCCGCCGTGGGGGACGTGGAGGTGGATGATCACCACACCGCCGAGGACACCGCCCTCGTGCTCGGCGGTGCCCTCGCCGACGCCCTCGGGGCCCGGGAGGGGATCGGCCGTTTCGGGGACGCGGTGGTGCCCATGGACGAGGCGCTGGCCCGTGCTGCGGTCGACGTGGGGGGCCGGGCCTTTGCGGTGGTGGATCTCGCCTTCCGGGGGGATCGGATCGGGGCGCTGTCGACTCAGAACGTTGAGCACTTCGTGGTGTCCCTGGCCGGTGCGGCGGGGCTCACCGTGCATCTGAGCGCCACGGGGCGCAACGACCACCACATTGCCGAGGCCGCCGTCAAGGCACTGGCCCGGGCGATCCGGGCCGGAATCGCTCCCGACTCGCGCCGGGTGGGATCACCGTCGACCAAGGGGTCGATGTGAATCGGATCGCTCTGGTCGATCACGGCGCCGGCAACCTGGTGAGCATCGGCCAGGGACTGGAACGGGCCGGGGCCCGGGTACACCTCGTTGCGTCACCCGACGATCTCGATGGAGCGGCCGGGATCGTGTTGCCGGGGGTGGGTTCGGCGGCCGCCGCCTACCGGAGACTCGACGCAGCAGGGTTGGTCGAGCCCCTGCGGGCCACGGACTTGCCGTTGCTGGGGATCTGCGTCGGATTTCAACTGCTCTTCGAGGGGAGCGACGAGCACGAGGGCGGTGGTCTCGGGCTGATCCCGGGCCGGGTTCGGAAGATGTCGGCCACCCCCCGTCTTCCCCACATCGGCTGGAACGACGTCACGGTGATCCGCCGCGATCCGCTGCTCGACGGGATCGCCTCCGGCGACGTCTTCTACTTCGTCCACTCCTATGCCCCGATCCCCGAGTCGGCCGACGATGTCGTGGCCCGTTCCGACTACGGAGCCCCCTTCGTGGCCGCCGCCCGCCGCGGGGGAGCGGTCGGCGTGCAATTCCATCCGGAGCGGAGCGGGGACGCCGGACTCAGGATCCTCGCCAACTTCGTGAGCACCTGCCGTGAGGCCGTTCGTGTTGCGTAAACGGGTGATTCCCTGCCTCGACGTGGACGCCGGCCGAGTGGTGAAGGGGGTTCGCTTCGTCGACCTGGTCGACGAGGGCGACCCGGTCGAGTTGGCGGCCCGCTATTCGGCCGAAGGCGCCGATGAGATCGTGTTCCTCGACATCACCGCGACCCACGAGGGGCGGGAAACGATGCTCGACGTGGTGCGGCGCACGGCAGGGTCGGTGTTCGTGCCACTCACCGTCGGGGGCGGGATCCGGGAGCCGGACGACATGCGGGCGGCACTCCGGGCCGGGGCCGACAAGGTGTCGGTCAACTCGGCGGCGGTGCGCGACCCGGAATTGGTGGCGCGGTGCGCGGCGCAATTCGGCAATCAGTGCGTGGTGCTTGCCGTCGACGCCAGGCGTCGCAACGGCGGGTGGGAGGTGGTCGTCGACGGCGGCCGGACTCCCACCGGACGGGATGCGATCTCCTGGATCGGCGAAGCGACCCGGCTGGGAGCAGGTGAGATCCTGCTCACGTCCATGGACCGCGACGGCACCCAGGACGGCTTCGATCTGGAGCTGCTCCGGGCCGCCTCGAATGCCACCATGGTGCCGGTGATCGCCTCCGGCGGGGCCGGGACCGCCGAGCACTGCGCCGAGGCGGTGACCGCCGGCAACGCCGATGCGGTGCTGGCGGCCTCGATCTTCCACCGGCGGCAGGTGGAGATCACCGAAGTGAAACGGGCCATGGAGGCGCGGGGCGTGGCGGTGCGTCATGCCTGAGGTTCCCCGCGGCGTTCGTCTCGACGAACGGGGCCTGGTCCCGGTGGTGGTCCAGGACCGCACCACCGGGGCGGTGCTCATGGTGGCCTGGGCCGACGAGGAGGCCCTGCGAGCCACCACCGAGACCGGCCTGGCCCATTTCCACAGCCGGTCCCGCCGAGCGCTGTGGAAGAAGGGCGAGACCAGCGGGAACACGATGACGGTGTTTCGGATCCTCGCCGACTGCGACGGCGACACCCTGCTCTTCGAGGTCGATCCGGCCGGCCCGGCCTGCCACACCGGGTCGGTCGCCTGCTTCGGCGACGAAATACGGGCCGGCTTTCATGCCCTGGAAGCACTCGATGCGGTGATCGCCGATCGGGCGGCGCAGCGCCCCGACGGTTCCTACACCGCCCGGCTGCTGGCCGAGGGAGTCGAGGGCCCGGCTCGGAAGGTGATCGAGGAAGCCGCCGAGGTGGTGGAGGCGGCCCGGCACCATGCCGCCGGGGAGGCCGATGATCGTCGGGTCGCCGAAGAGGCGGCGGACCTGCTGTACCACCTGCTGGTGCTGCTGGCGGAGCGGGGGGTCGCGGTCTCCGAGGTGATCGAGGTGCTGGGTGAGCGGCGGCGGTGACGTGTCACAGTCGGCCGGCATGCTGTTGCCATGGCACGCATAGGACCCGTCTTGCCGAGTGGTCTCGTCGCCGCTGCTGAAGCCGCCGGTCTCGATTCCTCCGAACTCACACAGCAGGCCATTCGGCAAGCGCCACAGGTTGGGCCCCGGAGGAGAGACAACCGATGGAGCCGGCGGGTCTGCACCCCTCAGTGCCGAAACTGACGCTCGCCGGTGAACAACAAGGCCAGGCCGAGCTCGTTGGCCTTGGCGATCACCTCGTCGTCTCGCACCGAGCCACCCGGCTGGACGACGACCGCAACGCCCGATCGAGCGACGGTCTCGAGGCCGTCGGGGAAGGGGAAGAAGGCGTCGCTGGCGCCCGCCCCGCCGGAGGCGCGCCCGTCCGCCTTCCGCACCGCGATCTCGGCGGCCTCGACCCGGCTCTGCTGGCCGGCGCCGATGCCCCAGGCCGCCAGGTCCTTGACGACCACGATGGCGTTCGAGGTGACTCGGGCACATACCCGGTGGGCGAAGACGGCATCGGCCCGTTCGGCGTCGGTGGGGGTTCGCTCGGTCACCACCTGCCACGAGGCCGGATCGGCGGCGCTCCGGTAGGCCTCTTGCAGCAGCCACCCGCCTCCGATCTGGCGGAGGTGGAGGGGGTGCGGATCGAGGGGCGGAGCCTCGAGGATCCTGGTGGCGGAACGAAGGGCCGACAGACGATCGGCGATGCCGGAGGCAAAGCCGGGTGCGATGATCAAGTCCGCCTGTGGGCCCCCGGCCATCGCTTCCAGGGTCGCCGTGTCTATCGGTTCGCTGCAGGCGACGATCCCGCCGAAGGCCGACACCGGGTCGGCGGCTGCGGCACGCCGGTAGGCGTCGGCGGGGGCGTCGGCGGCGGCTGCGCCGCAAGGGTTGGCGTGTTTCACGATCACGCACCCCGCCTTGCCGGTCCCGGCGGCGATCTCGCCGGCGAGGGTCCAGGCGGCATCGGCGTCGTAGAGGTTGAGGTAGCTGAGGGGCGTGCCGGCGTGCTGGATCACCGACTCCCACCAGTCGCGACGGCGCCGGTCGGCGTAGCGGGCGGCCGCCTGGTGGGGGTTCTCCCCGTAACGGAGCCCGGTCGCTCGCTCCAGGGGGAGCACGAGATGCTGCGGGAGGGGCTCTCCCCGTTCCAACCAGGCCACGATTGATGCGTCGTAGGCGGCCGTCAGGAAGAACGCCTTTCGAGCGAGACGAACCCTGAGGTCGTCGTCGAGCCCGCCGGTCTCGACGGCGGTCAGGACCTCGGCGTATTGGTCGGGCGCGGTGACCACGCCGACTCGAGCATGGTTCTTGGCGGCGGCCCGGATCATGGTGGGGCCTCCGATGTCGATCATCTCGACCGCCTCGGCATCGGTGACCTCGGGTCGGGCGACGGTCTCCCGGAACGGATAGAGGTTGACCACGACCAGCTGGAAAGGCTCGATTCCCTGTGTTTCGAGATCGGCGGCATGTCCGGCATCGGCCGGGTCGGCGAGGATCGCACCGTGGATGTGGGGGTGGAGGGTCTTGACCCGGCCCCCGAGTATCTCGGGGGATCCGGTGACCTCGGCCACGGACCGCACCGGGAGACCGGCGGCGGCGATCGCGGCGGCGGTGCCGCCGGATGAGACGATCTCGACTCCGGCGGCATGGAGGCGCCGCGCCAGTTCGTCGAGGCCGGTCTTGTCGGACACCGAGACGAGGGCTCGGCGGACTTCGATGCGGGTCATCGCCACCTCCCGGAAGCCCAGTCTCGGGGGAGACCGGAGGACCGACAAATCGGGGAACCCGACTCGTCTTGTATATGAATCGGTTTGATATTTATAATCTATTCATAACAGGAGAGGCCATGACGTTGCGACAACGTAAGAAGGAGCAGAGTCGGCGTCGGATCATCGGGTCGGCCACCGCTTTGTTCCACACCAAGGGTTATCGCGACACGACGATGGAGGAGATCGCCGATGGCGCCGAGGTCTCGGTCGGCACCCTCTACAACTACTTCGGCTCCAAGGGCTCGCTGCTGCTGGCCATCATCGAGGCGGAGACCGACGAGACGCTGCGACACGGCGAGGCGATCATCGAGGAGCCGGCCGGCGACGCCTCCACCGCGGTGACGGCGCTGTTCGACGTGTACCTGGACGGCCTGCTGCACCTCGATCGCCGGATCATCGGGGAAGCCCTCCACGAGAGCCTGGGCGGCGGCGGCTTCGCCGATACCCCGCTGGGTCGCGAGTTCGTCGGCCTCGACCTGCAGTTCATGGAGCAGACGGGTCGCTTGCTCGATGCTCACCCGGACTCGCTCACGGTCGATCGTGAGGATGCGGTGCTGCTGCTCTACTCCATCCTGGTCACCCAGCTGTTCCTCTACGTCGGGATGGCGGGGATGACCCCCGACGCAGTCCGGGAGTCGGTGCGCCGCCAGGTGGCGTCCGCCTTCGCCGGGCTCGCAAACCAGAAGGCAGAGACATGAGCGTGATGCTGAAGGACGTCTGGAAGACCTACGGCGAGGGAGCCACCGCCGTGCATGCCCTCAAGGGGGTCGATCTCGAGGTGGCTCCGGGCGAATTCACCGTGATCCTGGGGCCGAGCGGCTCCGGAAAGACCACGCTGCTCAACCTGATCGGTGCCATCGACGACGCCACCGAAGGCGCGGTGACCGTCGAGGGCATCGACCTGACCGGGCTCGATACCGACGACCGGGTGGCGTTTCGTCGCTCGACCGTGGGCTTCATCTTCCAGTTCTTCAACCTGATCCCGACCCTCACCGCCGCCGAGAACGTCGAGCTGGTCGCCGAGCTCACCGGCGGCGACGCCGCCGAACGGGCGAGCCTCGTCCTGGCACAGGTCGGTCTCGCCGAACGGGCCGATCACTTCCCATCCCAACTGTCGGGAGGCGAGCAGCAGCGGGTGGCGATCGCCCGGGCATTGGTGAAGGATCCGCCGATCCTGCTGTGTGATGAGCCCACCGGCGAGCTCGATTTCGAGACCGGTCGCATGATCCTGGGGCTGCTGCGGCGCCTCAACCGGGAGACGGGCCAGACCGTGCTCCTCGTCACCCACAACGCGGCAGTCGGGGACATGGCCGACCGGGTCCTCCGCCTCCGGTCGGGCGAGATCGTCGAGGACCGTCTCAATCCCGCTCCCGTCGAGGCCGAGGTGCTGCAGTGGTGAGGCCGCTCACCCTCAAGCTGCTGCGCGACATCCGGAGGCATCGGGCACAGTTCCTGGCGGTCGGTCTCACCGTGTTCCTCGGTGTCACGCTGTTTGCGGCCTCCTACGACTCATTCCGGAACCTCAGGGCGTCGTACGAGGAGACGTTCACCGAGTTCCGCTTCGCCAACCTCACCATCGGCGGCGGCGACACCGAGGCCATAGCCGATCGAGCCGATGCAGCCGACGGTGTGGCATCGGTGCAGACCCGCACCGTGGCCGACGTGCCGATCCGGATCGGCGACCACAAGCTGCTGGGCCGGGTCGCCGGCACCCCGGCCGGAGAGCAGCCATCGGTCAATCGTTTGAAGGTCCTCCAGGGCGACTACCCCGGCGCCGGCGGCGGGGTCCTCGTCGAGGAGCACATGGCCGAGCACTTCGACCTCGCTCCGGGCGGCACGATCGAGGTGCTCATCGGGACCGAGTGGCGCACCGAGACGGTGGCGGCGGTGGTCTCCTCGCCCGAGTACATCTGGCCGGCCCGGAGCCGTCAGGACCTGCTGACCTCGCCCGACAACTTCGGCGTCGTGTTCGGCTCGGAGGAGTTGGCCCGCGAGGTGGCCGGGGATGGTCCCAACGAGGTCACCGTCTACTACGACGGTGGTGCGGCGAACGAGGCTCTCACCGAATCCCTGGAGACCGCCGCCCGGGACCTCGGCGCCACCTCGATCTACACCCGCGACGAGCAGCCCTCCAATGCGGCGCTGTCGGAGGACATCAAGGGCTTCGAGGAAACCGCCATGTTCTTCCCGGTCCTGTTTCTGGCCGCCGCCGCCATGGCCGCCTACGTGATGATCAGCCGCCTGGTCTGGTCACAGCGACCGACCATCGGCGTCCTGGTGGCCAACGGGTTCACCCGACGACGGATCCTCACCCACTACCTCGGCTACGGGCTGGTACCCGGCCTGGCGGGAGCGATTCCCGGGGCGGTCGCCGGTGTGCTTCTGGCCCGGGTGATCACCGACCTCTACACCAACTTGCTGTCGGTGCCGGTCACCCTGATCGAGTTCTACCCGGCGACCCTGGTGGCCGGGGTCGTGTTCGGGTTGCTGACGGCGGTGCTCGCTGCGCTGGCTCCGGCGCTGTTCGCCTCCCGGGTGCGACCCGCTCTGGCGATGCGGGGGGAAACGCCGGCTCGGGCCGGCCGGGTGAGCCTGATCGAGCGCATCCTTCCTCCGCTGCGGCGGCTGCCCACCCGGTGGCGGATGGCGCTGCGCGGCATCGAGCGCAATCCCCGCCGCACCGCCTACACCATCATCGGTGTGGTGCTGTCGCTGACCCTGGTGCTGGTCTCGTGGGGCATGATCGACACCGTCGAGCATCTCCTCGATCTCCAGTTCCTCGAGATCCAGCGGGAGGACGCCACCGTCCACTTCACCGGCCCGGTGTCGGCCGACGAGGTGGAGCAACTCGTGGCAATCGACGGAATCGCCGCCGCCGAGCCGGTGCTGGAGCTGCCGGCGTCGATCGGCGCCGGGCGGGGTCACTACGACACCGTGCTGCTGGCGATGGAGACCGGCACCGAGATGCACGGCTTCAGAACCCCCGGAGGGGACTGGATCGAACTGCCTTCCGAGGGCGTCCTGGTGGGGGAGGCACTCGGCGATCTGTTGGGGATCGAACCGGGAGACGCCGTCGAACTGGCGATCGCCCCCCTCGGCGCAACCGTCCCGGAGGAGATCGCCGGGTTCGTGACCGAACCCCTCGGGACGCTCGCCTATGTGTCGCGGGATCGGGTTGCGACACTGACCGGAGGGCCGGTGCCGGCCACCGCGGCGATGATCTCCTACGACGCCGGGGTCGACGGCGACGACGTGCGGGTCGCGGTCACCGCTCTGCCCGCCGTGGCCGCCTTCGACGACGCCAAGGCCCTGTACGACATCGTTCAGGACTACATGGTCCTCTTCTACGCCTTCGTCGGGGTGATGCTCGTGTTCGGGGCCGCCATGGCCTTTGCGCTCATCTTCAACGCCATGAGCGTCAACATCGCCGAGCGATCGCGCGAGATCGCCACCCTGCTGGCGGTGGGCACCCGGCGCCGCAGCATCTCGCGCCTCATCACGGTCGAGAACCTCCTGGTGGCGGCGGCCGGCATTCCGCTCGGGTTGTTCGTCGGCTATCAGGTCTCCAAGGCCGCCATGGGCACCTTCTCGAGCGACCTGTTCACCTTCCCGCTGTTCGTGCGGACCTCCACCTTCCTGTGGACGGCGGCAGCCATCGTGATCGTGGCGCTCATCTCCCAGTGGCCCGGGTTGCGGGCGCTGCGGCGCCTGGAGATCGCCAAGATCGTCAAGGAGCGCTCCGTATGAGCTGGACCCGGCGGTTCATCTACTACCCGGAACACGCCATGCCTCCGATCGAGGCCGCGCTCCCCGAAGGAGAAGAGGTCTCCTTCGCCACCGCCGATGGGCTCGAACTCGGCGCCTGGCACATGCCGGGTGATCCCCTGATCGTGGTGTTCCACGGCAACGCCGGGACCCGGGCCGATCGGGCCGACCTGGCCCTCGGCCTGGCCGAGCGGGGGCTGGGAGTGCTCCTCACCGACTACCGCGGCTACGGCGGCAACCCCGGCGAACCCACCGAGGAGGGGCTGCTCGCCGACGGCCGGGCCGCCCTCGCCTGGGCCGGTGAGAGGGCCGGACGGGTCGTCTCGTTCGGTGAGTCGCTCGGCTCCGGGGTCTCCGTGGCGCTGGCCGGCGAAGACCCGCCGGACGCGGTGGTGTTGCGGTCTCCGTTCACCTCGATCGCCGAGATCGCCGGGGCCTGGATGCCGTTCGGGGCGTCGCTCGTCGCCGACCGTTGGGACTCGATGGCCCGGATCGGAAAGGTGGCCGTCCCGCTGCTGGTGATCGCCGGGACCCGCGACGGCATCGTGCCGATCACTCAGAGCCGGTCGCTGTTCGCGGCCGCTCCGGGACCCAAGCAGATGCTGGAGATACCCGGTGCCGACCACAACGATTGGGTCCTGCTCGCCGGCGACGAGGTCCTCGACGCGATTGCCGCGTTCGTCGTGGCATGATCCTTCGGTGCGCCTCACTTCGCCGTCGTTCGCCTACGGGCGCCGCATACCGGTGCGCCACACCGGCGACGGTGACGACCGCTCGCCACCGCTGCGGCTGCGCGACCTCCCGGAAGGCACCATCACGCTGGTGCTGATCGTGGAGGACCCCGACGTGCCGGGAGGAACGTGGAACCATTGGGTGGCCTACGACATCGAGCCGACCGACGAGATCCCCGCCGGAGTGGAACGGCTCGGCACGCCCGGCCACAACTCCTGGCGCCGGGCGGGGTACACCGGGCCCCGGCCCCCCACCGGCATCCATCGCTACCTGTTCCGGGTGTACGCCGTCGGTACCACCCTCGGGCTCCCCGAAGGGGCCGACACGCGGACTCTGCTGGCCGCCATGAAGGGAAACGTCCTGGCCGAGGCGGTCCTCATGGGTCGCTACGGCCGCTGACACCGGGACCGGAGAGCGACCCCGGGACTCGGGATTCCCGGGCCGCCCCTGGCTACTCTCGCGGCCGCTCATCGAGAGAGAGGGAGTTCGACCGTGCCCGACTTCGTCAAGAAGGTGACGAAGCATCGATCCGCCGATCTGCACCCCGGTGAAACCGTCGAGGGTGCCGTGTTCGCCCAGCCCCCAGGCTCCGTCGGCAGGCAGGTCGCTTTTGGCGTGGGCGGTGTCGCCGGCGGCGCCATCGCGAGCAAGATGGCCGGGAAGCGTGCCGAAGGTCACGAGGGGGCCGACGAATCGGGAATGGCGGAGTCCTTCCCTGCCGGCAATGTGGTCCTCGCAGTCACGCCGAACCGGTTCCTCGTGTTCGGGCACTCCAAGATGAGCGGCAAGCCGACCGAACTCGAGGCGGAGTACTCCCTCGATCAGATTCATGAGATCGCCCTCGACAAGCGCAAGATGCACTTCTCGATGGTGTTGCGATTCGTCGACAACTCGGTGGTGGACCTCGACGTGGTGAAGACTGCCAAGCCCTCCGACTTCGTCGATGTCTTCACCCGTATGAAGGCCCGATGAGGGCGTGGCGGCCCTCCGGGAGCATCGCCGCCGTGGTGACGGCTGCGCTCCTGGCGGCCGCCTGCGGTCCGGCCGGGTCCCGCAACATCGTCACCGATGAGCGGGTCCTGGCACCGTTCAATCGAATCGAGGTCAGGGAGGGAATCGACCTCGATCTGACCGTCGATGCGTCATCCGACCAAGTGGTGACGGTCGTCTACGACGACAACCTGTTGGATCGCATCGGCACCGTCGTGACGGACGGGACGCTGGTGCTCGAGGTGCTCGATTCGTTCCGGGTGACCGGGGGAGGCCGGTTCGTGGAGGTGGTGATCCCGGACCTGGAGCAGGTGGAGGTCGACAGCGGTGCCGACGTGCGGGGGAGGGGAACCGCCGGGCTCATCCGGGTCGTCGCCTCGGGAGGCGGGGCCGTGGACCTCGTCGAGCTCGAAGCCCGCGACGTGGTGGTGGATGCATCCGGCGGTGCGTTCGTTGCGGTCTTCGCCACCGATTCGGTGACCGGTGAGGCGAGCGGCGGGGCCGACGTGGTGATCCACGGGGATCCGAAGACGGTCGACGTCGACGAGAGCGGGGGCGCCGACGTCGATCTCGCGAGCTAGCCGCTCATCTCCACCCCCGCCGCCCGGGCGTCATCGGCAAACGACTCCAGCGGCTCCTCGTCGGTCGCCGAGGCCTTGATGAGGGTCATCACCCGATCCACCCCCTCGGCTGCGTAGCCGGCCAGCAGTTCGACACGTCGCTCACCCGCCTCTGCGGCATGTTGCTGCCAGATGTGCACCGACAACCGCAGGGTCGCAGGGTCGCGGCCGATTTCGTCGCACCGTGACCGGATCACCGGGATCGCATAGGCGACCCGCTCCGGGGTCATGCCGTCGACGTTCAGCTCATTCGCGAACCGGGCCGCGTACCGCCAGGTGACGTTGGGTCCGTTGCCGCCGACCATGATCGGGACGCGCGGCCGCTGCAGCGGACCGGGCACGTTGATGGCATCGAACACCGAAGCATGGGTCCCTTCGAAGGTGGCATGCCCGGGCTCGAGCATGCGGGTGATCACCTCGAGGTGGTCGCCGAGAGCCGCCAGGCGTTCCCCGGTGGAGGGGAAGCCGTAGCCGTAGGCCTCCCATTCGTCGCGTTTCCAACCGGCCCCGATCCCGAGCTCCATCCGGCCGCCCGAGATGACATCCATCGTGCTGATCATCTTGGCGGTGAGCGCCGGGTTGCGGAACCCGGTGCAGATCACGATGTGACCGATGCGGACTCGCTCGGTGAGTGCGGCCAGCGCCGACAACGCGGTGAACGACTCGAAAGTGATCTCATCGGTGGGGTCGGGGATCGTGTGGAAGTGGTCGAAGAGCCAGATCGACTCGAAGCCGAGCCGCTCCGCCTGGCGGGCGACGGCCACCGTCCGATCCCACGCCTCGGCCGCATCCCAGCCGTCGTATTCGCCGACCCACCCTTGGGGAACGATCACCCCGACCTGCATGGCTCCTCCACTCCTCGCTGCAGGCCGACCCTAGGCCGTCAGGCCGGGCGGTAGGGCAAGTAGGTGGGGTTCCACATCATCTGGTCGATGACACCCTCGATGTCGACGCACGGCCGGGCAGCGCCCTCGGCGACGGCTTGCTCGGCGACCGCATGGGCCACCTTGCGGGAGATCCCCCGCACCTCGTCGATGGGTGGGAACAGTGCTCCCCGCGCCAGTATGTCGTCGTCGACCATCTCGGCCAGGGCCTTGGCTCCCGCTGTGAACATCCCCAACGTCACCTTGGTGGCGTGGGAGGCGATGACGCCCAACCCGACGCCGGGGAAGATGTAGACGTTGTTGGCCTGGCCGATCGTGTGGGTCTTCCCGTCGTAGACGACCTCGGGGAACGGGCTCCCGGTGGCCACGATGGCGCGGCCGTCCGACCAGCGGATGATGTCCTCGGGCGGTGCCTCGGTCTTGGAGGTCGGATTCGACAGCGGCATCACGACGGGCCGCTCGGTCTCGGTTGCCATTGCCTTGATCATCGGTTCGGTGAACTCCCCGCAGTGTCCGCACACCCCGATGAGCACGCTGGGACGGAACAACTCGACGACCTCGGCGATGCCGATGTCACGGCCCTTGAGCCCGAGCTTGCGGACCGCGTCCTTGGAGGCCGCCATGTCCTTCTTGCGCTCTTCCATGCCGGCACGGCCCTCGACCAGCAGACCCTTGGAGTCGGTGACCAGGATGCGCCGCTTGGCGTCGTCGGGATCGAGCCCCTCCTCGGCCATCACGGCCAGCAGGTGGCGGTAGATCCCGGTCCCGGCCGATCCGGCCCCGTGGATGGCGTAGGTGTGGTCCCCGAAACCGAAGCCGGTGATCCGTTGCGCCGCCATCAAGCCGGCGATGACCATGGCGGCGGTGCCCTCGATGTCGTCGTTGAAGGAAGGGAGCGAATCCCGGTACGTCTCGAGGTTGCGGAACGAGGTCAGGTTGGCGAAGTCCTCCCATTGGAGGAGTGCCGTCGGGAAGACCTCCTTCACGGCGGCCACGAACTCCTCGATGAGCGACCAGTACTCATCGCCGCGGATCCGCTTCCCTTTCCACCCGAGGTAGAGCGGATTGGCGAGCAGGTCCTCGTTGTTGGTGCCGAAGTCGAGTGAGATGGGCAGGCACCGCGAGGGATGGATCCCTGCTGCCGCGGTGTAGAGCGCCAGCTTGCCGATGGGGATGCCCATGCCCCCGGCGCCCTGATCACCGATGCCGAGGATCCGCTCGTTGTCGGTGACCACGATGACCGAGATCTCCCGGATCCCTCTCGATCGGAGCACCTTCGCCATGGATCCCCGATCGTCGGGGGTGATGTAGATGCCGCGTGCCTGGCGGAAGATCTCACTCCAGTGGCTGCAGGCCTCGGCGACCGTCGG
Source organism: Acidimicrobiia bacterium (assembly GCA_041551965.1). Lineage (GTDB taxonomy): Bacteria > Actinomycetota > Acidimicrobiia > Spongiisociales > UBA11373 > JBFELU01. The sequence continues at coordinate 234 of JBFELU010000037.1, read as the reverse complement.
GGTGTAGATGATCGGGACGGTCTCTTCGAGGTTCTCGAGCACGAACCTGAAGAAGAGCGTCTCACTGCGGTCGTGGAGCCCGGCGAGGTAGATGTGCTTTTCGATCGGCGAGTCCTTGGTGTGGAACTGCTCGGCGACCCTGTCCAGTTGCTCGTCCATGGTGGACACGTGGGACGGAAGCAGGCCCCGCAGGCCCAGCGCTTCCCGCTCCTCCCCGCTGAAAGCCGTCCCCTT
>JBFELU010000036.1:0-24888 GCA_041551965.1 Acidimicrobiia bacterium | reverse complement strand
GGCACTGATGATCATCCTGGTACCGGCCCTCACGTTCGATCGCAGGAGCAAGCCCCTCGCCGGCATCGCCCGGCCTGCCACAGCAGAGACCCGTTCGGCCATTGCGATGCGAGCCGAGTCGGTTGCGGACTGGGTCCTGCGCCGCAGAGGGGGAGAGTCGCGCCTCAATCAGGCCCTCGACAACGCAGGTGTGTCGTTGCGGCCCGGCGAGTTCATCGTGCTCGGGGCGTCTGGGGCGGTGGCGGCGGGCGGATTCGGATTGGCGCTGAGTGGGCCTCTGTTCGCCCTCATCCTGATGATCGTCGCTCTCTTCGTGCCCAGAATGGTCCTCACCGTCCGAACCGACCGGAGACGGACCGCCTTTGCGGACCAGCTCGACGGCACGCTGCAGTTGATCGCCGGCAATCTCCGTGCCGGTTACGGCCTGACCCAAGCCGCCAACTCGGTGGCCCAGGAAGCGGAAGCCCCCACCTCGGAGGAGTTCGAGCGCGTCGTCGTCGAGACCCGGCTCGGCCGCGGGCTCACCGACGCCCTCGACTCCATGGCCGAGCGGGTCGGGAGCGACGATTTCCGCTGGGTGGTGCAGGCAATCACCATCCAGAGGGAAGTCGGCGGCGATCTCGCCGAGTTGCTCGACACGGTCTCCAGCACCATTCGCGAACGCCAGCAGCTGCGGCGCCAGGTCAAGGCGCTGAGCGCCGAAGGCCGCATCTCCGCCTACGTGCTGATCGCCCTGCCTTTTGCGATGGCGGGGCTGCTGATGGGAACGAACCCCGACTACATCAGCCTCTTGGTTGATAAACCGTTGGGCCGGGTGTTGTCGGTGCTGGCAGTGATCCTCATGATCATCGGCATCATGTGGATCCGGCGCATCATCCGCTTGGTGCTCTAGAGAGAAAGGAGTCACGCCGGTGCCGTTGTACATCGTGTTGGCGGCAGCCGCGGTGGCCTCGTCGATACCGCTCCTCGTGTGGGGTGTCGCCGGGCGGCAGCGGTCGTCGAGGGGCGGTGCGGCGGGAAGGCTCGGCACGGCATCGTCGATCGATCAGAGGGCCTCCAGACTGCAGGAGCCGGCGCTGGATCGGGCCGTGCTGCCCCTGTTCCGATCGATCGCCGACCGCGCCAAGCGACTCACCCCGGCGGGATGGATGGCATCGATAGAACGGCGGGCACGACTCGCCGGACCGCATTCAATCCTCACCGCAGACCGGCTGCTGGCGACCAAGCTCCTGCTCCCGGTTCTCTGCATCCCTTTGATCTTCGTCCTCGTCGGCCGAGTGGGACCGGTAGCCATCCTTCTTCCCGTGCTTGCCTACTTCTTCCCGGACGGGCTGGTGAGATCGGTGGCCCAGGAGCGCCAAGCGAAGATCGGGCGGGAGCTGCCCGATACGCTCGACCAGGTGACGATCAGCGTCGAAGCGGGCCTCGGCTTCGATGCCGCCCTGGCCTACGTGGCCGACACCGGCACGGGACCGCTGGCCGAAGAACTCTCCTATCTCCTCAGTGAAATGCGCCTCGGAGTGCCCCGGGAGAAGGCACTCCGCAACCTGGTCGATCGCACAGACGTGCCTCCGCTGCGCCACTTCGTGTTCGCGGTCCGACAGGCCGAGGAGTACGGCATCCCGATCGCCGACGTGCTCCGCATTCAATCCAAGGAGTTGCGGGTCAAGCGGCGCCAGGAAGCCGAGGAGAGGGCGGTGAAGCTGCCCGTCAAACTGGTGTTCCCCCTGGCGGTGTGCATCTTCCCCGCCCTCTTCGTCGTGATGCTCGCTCCGGCGGTGATGATGATCCTCGAGCGGCTCTGACGATCAGTACTCCACTTCCCACAGGGTCAACCCGTGGGGAGGCGCGGCTCCTTGGGCCGCGTTGCGATCCCTTGCCTCCAAGATCTCCGGAACCGCTTCTGCAGCCACCCGGCCCCGGCCCACCCCGACGCACAGCGCCACCATGGAGCGGACCATCTGGTGACAGAACGCCGTCCCGGTGACGTCGAACACGACCAGGGCGGCTTCACGGGCCCACGACGCATCGAGGACCCGCCGCACGGTGCTCTTGCCGGGTACCGCCCGGCACAGCGAGGCAAAGTCGTGCTCTCCCACCATGGCCGCCGCCGCCTCATTCATGGCGCCGACGTCGAGTTGATGGGGCACGTGCCATGCGAAGTGACGGGTTTCGGGGTCGGGCACCGGGCCGTTGTCGATCCGGTAGCAGTAGCGACGTCGGATCGCCGAGAACCGGGCGGAGAAGCCGTCCAGCGCCTCGGCCACCGCTCGGGCCACGACTTCGGGGCCGAGCATCCTGGTGATGGAGCGTCGCAGCCGTTCCGTGTCGATCGGATCGGTCGTCTCGAACGACACCACGTTGCCCCTGGCGTGGACCCCGGCGTCCGTCCGCCCGGCCACGACGGTGGGGACCTCACGCCCGACCACACGGGCGAGAACAGCCTCCAGTTCACCCTGAACCGTTCTGACGCCCGGGTTGTCGGCATATCCGGAGAAGCCGGAGCCGTCGTAGGCGATTGTGATCCGATAGGTGGGCACCCCGCCAGCGTAGGGTCGATCTACGGCGCTTCGGTACCCGGCAGCCCATCACCCCGGGACGAGGGTTCCCGCCTCCGCTCCACCCAGCCCGATTTCAGGGCCATCGAGACGACGGCGAGTTGAGAGCCGACCCCGAGCTTGGCCAGAATCGACTTGATGTGAGACCGCACGGTGGAGAGCGATACATAGAAGGCCTCCGCGATATCGGTTGCCCGGAAGCCCTCGACCAGCATGGTGAGCACCTCTTCCTCGCGCGGTGTCAGCCGGGAGAAGGGTTCCAACCGCCGGGCTCGCTCCTCCATCGAGAGCCGATACGCGCGCACGACCTCGTGACGACGCTGCTCAGCGAAGACCGATTCCCCCTTGTGCACGGCAGCCATTTCGTCCACGAGTTGGGGAAACGGGACGGTCTTGTCGATCACGGCATGGGCGCCGGCCGCGTATGCCTCGGCGAGCGTGTCCTCGGCGGCGATACCGGTGAGGACGATCACGGTGCGGCCTCCTGCCACGAGGGCCGGGATGAGGTCGACCCCCGACCCGTGATCGCCCAGATTCAGATCGAGCAGAACGATCTCAGGATCGAACTCCTCGCATGCGGCGGCCATCGCCGCCGGTGAGCCGTCGGAGAATCTGACGTCGTACCCCTCGGATTCCAGACCGAGGGTCAAACCCTCGGCGACGATGCGATGGTCCTCGACGATCAGGACCCTCGTCATAGTGGGGGCGGCATGTCCGCGTGACCCTCGGTGGCCGCCGGCAGTCGGAGCACGAAGCGGGAGCCGCCGCCGGGGCGTTGCTCGTACCACAAGGCACCTCGCATGCCCTCCGCACTCCTTCGAGCCGTTGCGAGGCCCTCACCGAAGCCCTGGGTGGGGTTGGGGCCGCGCACACCGGGTAGGAACAACGCTTCCGAATCGCCCTCGATGCCGGGCCCGCGGTCGGTCACCGCGATTCTCAGGTATGGGCCCGCTGGTTCGCACGCCAGCTCGACCGGTGAGCCGGGTGCGTACTTGCGGGAATTGTCGATGAGGTTCTGGATGATCTCGATGAGCTGGATCCGGTTGGCCACCACAGCCATTCCGCTCGGAGCCTCGAAGTGCACATCGATGTCGTGAAGAGCCGCGAATGACCGGATCGTCACCTGCAGGGAATCGATTGGGACCATCTCGAGATCGGTGGACTGCCGCGCCAGGACTCCTCGCAGCGTTTCCAGTTGATCCGTCATCGCTGTGGTCAGTTCCCGGTCGGCACTCGATCGGCCCAGAGCATGAAGGGCGGCGCTCATCGCTGCGATCACGGCGCGAGCGTCGTGGAGGCGGGTCTCCTGATCGTCGGAGACCAGATCCAACTCGGCGTGCAGGGCGAGCAGTTCCTGCCGGGCTTCGTCCAGTTGTTGCAGGCCGCGGTACTGGGCGGTGGCGAGTGCGACCCCGACGGCCAGGGCCAGCCCGAAGCTGCTGAACGCGGCCATCATCAGCGCTCCGGCGGCCGACCTGCCGATCAAGCCGATGGCGAACATCACCAGACCCAGCAACATTGCGAGGACGAAGGTCGCGCTGGCCAACCACAACGGTCTCGGAGCATCTCCGAGACGGCCGCGGGCGTCGAGGGTCTGCATGTCGCGCAAGCCCCGGAGGTGCAACCTGCCCAGGATCCTCCGGCGGGGGGGCTCTGGGGCGTCGAGCTCAGGCATCGCATCCGAGGCTACGCCCCCCGCCGGCGTGACTCCACTCAGGTGACCGGGATCGCTGCGATCACACCACCAGGAAACGGCTCATCAGCAGCCACACGACGTACCCGCCGGCCACGGTCACCCCGGCTCGCTCGAAAGGGAAGCTGAGCGCAACTCTGGTGCCGGCCACCAGGGCGGCCAGGAACCACACGGTGCTGGCCAACAGCGCCAGGAACGGGGAGAGCCCGACACGGGCGATCAACAAGACGAGCAGCACCGGGTGGGCCAGCGCCACCGTCGCCAGCACGCCGGGAAAGGACCCGTCGCCGTCCATCAGGTAGCTGCCGATCAGGTAGATGGCCCCGGCGAGGATGAGCCAGGACACGAGCCCCTGGAGAACGAACCGGCCGTAGGCGATGAGTTCGAAGTCGTCGAGAGGGACGATGGCGATCGCCAGCACCACGTAGACCACCGAGACGATCAGGACGCCGTCGGCGGCGGCATTGGGGCTGAGCGCGGCCCGCAGGTACGCCTGGCGGTCGAGACGGGCGGCACCGAAGACCTGCGACACCATAGGGTGCCAGATTAGGACGGTCCGTCGATTGCCTTGACGGCGGCCCGGCGCACCCCGGCATTGGCACCCAGCGCCTCCAGCCCTTCGAGCGACACCCAACGGGCGTCGGTGACCTCGTCGTTGGGAGCAAGCTCTCCTCTGCCGGCCCGCATCAGGAAACGGAGGTCGAGGTGACGGAGCGTCCGATCTCCGCAGTCGACGGTGTGCACATCGACGTCGAGCAGTCGCCCCAACACCAGATCCCGGAGACCCGTCTCCTCCGCCATTTCCCGCAGCGCCGCCGCGGCCGGGCCCGCGTCTTCGGCGTCGACGTGTCCCCCCGGCTGGACCCACAGCCCCAGCCGCCGATGATGGACGACCAGGATCCGATCCCCATCGACCACGATGCCCCCGGCGGTGATGTGATCGCTTGTCTCGCGATCGAAGGGACGCGGCTCGTCCTCCAGGAAGCGCAATATGGCGTCTCGATGCCGGCGCTCATCGTCGTCGGACGGGTGATGGCCCTCGACGAGCGAGACGGCGGCATCGGTCCGCGGGTCGCGGCCCAACTCAGCCCCGTTCGGCGTTGCGCTCGTCGCGCCAGGCCACCCATTGCTCCAACGGCCGAAGATCGAACTCCGGCCCGCCGGCACCCAAGGTCACCTGCTCGGCCCCGGCGGCCACCAGCGCATCGCCGTAGGAGAGATCGCCCCACCGGTCGCGGGGAACCCCGGCCGACCTCTCGATCTCACCGGGGTCGCGACCCACCTCGGCACACCAGCGATCGAGGACCCCGTTCTTGTGGCGGTGGACGTCGGGCTCGCCGAACCCGTGCCAGATATCGGCGTGCTCGGCGACGATCCGCAGGGTGACCTTCTCACCACCACCCCCGATGAGGATCGGCATGTCGCGCAAAGGCGGCGGGTTGAGCCTGCCGAGGCGTTCCCTGATGGTGGGCATGTTGGCGGCCAGGGCCCGGAGCCGGCCGCCGGCGGTCCCGAACTCGTAGCCGTACTCGGCGTAGTCGCGTTCGAACCACCCGGATCCGATCCCGAGGATCACCCGGCCCCCGGAGATGTGATCCACGGTGCGCGCCATATCGGCGAGGTACTGGGGATTGCGATACGAATTGCACGTCACCAGAGGCCCGATCTCGACCCGTTCGGTCACCTCGGCGAGAGAGGCGAGCATCGTCCAGCACTCGAAGTGCTCTCCGTCGGGATCGCCGTAGAGGGGGTAGAAGTGATCCCAGTTGTAGACGATGTCGACGCCGATCTCCTCGGCTTGGATCGCGGCACGGCGCAGTGCGTCGTACGCGGCGTGCTGCGGGTGGATCTGAAGCGCGAGACGGATGGGTCGCATGGGGCTCCTCGTAGCGTGCGCCAACAACCTACTGCGGCGAGGTCACAAGACGAGCGTCGACCCCACCGCGTTCTGCACGAAGCCATCGCCCAACCGGTCGGCGATGGCCAGGACGGCTTCGAGACCGGTGCAGTGAGCCGGCAACACCACGCCGGGGTCGATCTCCAGCAAAGCCTCGACGGTGGGATCGATGAGCGGAGCGAACAGCGGACCGCCCAGATGGAAGCCTCCGATCACCGCCCGCACTCGGGAGATCCCGGTGAGCCGCTGCGCATAACGAACGATGTTGACGATCCCAGCGTGGCCACATCCGCTCATCACCAGGAGACCCTCGTCGCGGACGTTCACCACCAGTGCCTGGTCGTCGAGGATCAGAGGGTCGGGCTCCCATTCGCCTTCCCGGCGAGCCTGATGGACCGGGAAACCCTGCTCGAACGAAGTGGTGCGATCGACCTCTCCGGTGACGAGGACCGTGTTTTGGAAGAGGAACGACGGCAGGCGCTCCTCGGTGATCTCGAAGCCGGCATCCTCCAGCGCTCGGCGGCTGGTCGAGGGCAGTTCGATCGGGTCCCGTCCGGGGATGGCGATCCGACGCCGGGTCCAGAACTCGGGATGGATGAGCACCGGGAGCGACATCCTTCCCAGCGCCCCGATCACCCCTTCCAGCCCGGTGGTGTGGTCGGCGTGGCCGTGGCTGAGCACGATCACTTCGATCGACCCCGGATCGACCTCCAATGCTCGCATGTTCTCGATGAGCCCGGTGGGAGTGAGTCCCGCATCGAACAGGATCCGATGCTCGCCGTCGCCCCTGGCGACCTCCACGAGGGCCGAGAAACCGTGCTCGGCCCGGAGCCCGCTCATGCCCCGGCCCCCTTCGAGCACCGCGGAGGCGGGAGGCTTGCCCGTCGACCGGCGCACGTTGCCGGTGCGGGTCAGGAGCAAGTCGGTGGTGTTGTCGATGAGCGTGGTGACTTCGACCCGGTCGACCGGCTCGAGTGCAATCGTCTCCATCCCGGGAGGGTACCCGGTGCCCCCGTGCCCTATCCCGCGCCGCTCCCTCTGAGCCTCTCCGCCAACTGCCGCCGCGACGCGGACTTGGCGAACACGGTGATCACGTCGCCTGCCCGGAGCACGGTGTTGCCGTCGGGCACGATGACTTCCAGTTGACGCCGTACCGACACGACGGTGCAGCCCCCGGGCACCGCCAACTCCCGGATGGTGCGGTCGACCGCCACCGATCCATCGGGGATCTCGAGGTCGAAGAACCGGGCCTCATCCTCGGTGGCCGCTTCGATCTCCCCCGTATCGCCGGCCCGGAGGCGCTCCGCCAACTGGGCGTACAATCCGCGGCGGGAAAAGACCGTCAACACATCGCCGGCCCGCAGTTCGGTGCTCCCGTCGGGGACGAGGACCTCTGGCCCGCGCCGGATGGACACCACGGTGCACCCGCCGGGAATGGGCACCTCCTTGAGCAGCCGTCCGTCGGCGATCGAATCTGCCGGGATCTCGAGATCGTGGAACTCGGCGTCGGCCGAGGTCCTGGCCCGCAGCCGCTCGCGGCCCAGGTCGTGGGCCACTTCACGTCCCAGCGCCAGGTGGTACGCCTCCACGGCGTCTTCACGACGGAACACCCCCACCAGCGATTTGGGTTCGTCGGGGGCGACGACCGGGACCCGGCCCACGCCCAAGGCCGCCATCCGAGCCAGCGCCTCCGAGACGGGGGTGTCGGGCGTCACGGTGACGGGGTTGGGGGTCATCGCGTCGGCCACCACCGCCCGATCGGAGGGGCCCCCGGCCCGGATCACGTCCGTGACGGTCACGATCCCCACCAGCCGGCCTTCATCGACCACAGGCAAGCCGTGGTGTCGGATCCGGTCCATCAGATGCTGGACCGTGGCGGTCGTCATCGTGGGATCGGCGACCTCGGTCGGCGGGGTGGCCACGTCGCCGACCCGGACGGTGTCGAGGACGTCGATCTCGCTGCGCCGCGTGATGCGGATGCCGCGCCGCGCCAGGGACATCACATAGATGCTGTCGGGGTGGATCCAATCGCCGAGCAGGGTGGCCAGCGCCGCCGCCAGCATCAGAGGGAGCACGAGCCCGTAGTCCCCGGTGATCTCGAAGACGATGAGGATCGACGTGAGCGGGGCCCGGGCCACGGCTGCAAACGTCGCCGCCATTCCCACGATGGCGAAGGCCCCCGGCTCCAGATCCGAGAAGCGCCACAACGGATCGATGAGGTCGGCGTAGGCGGCTCCCAGCGCGGCACCGACGAAGAGGCTGGGCATGAACACCCCGCCGAACCCCCCCACTCCCAGGGTGAGGGACGCCGCCACCATCTTGTAGCCGACGAGAGCGAGGGCGGTTCCCCAGACCACCGATTCGGTGGAGACCAGGGAGAGGAGGCCGGCGACCACGTCCTGCCCGGTGCCGAGGATGTCCGGCTCGACCGAGGCTATCCCTGCGATGGCGAGACCGAAGATGATGGGCCGCATCCACGGCGGACCCCAGTGACGGGCGGCCTCACCGCGTCGCAACACGTTGAGGAACACCCACCCCACGGCCGCCGCCAGCAAGCCGAGGCCCACGTACAGCACCAGCTCACGCGGATCCTGGAGCCGGTGGGGAAACGCTCGCAGGATCTGCTCTTCGCCCACGATCGAACGGGTGGTGACCGCCGCCGCCACCGACGCCACCACCACAGCGTTGAGGTGGCGAACGGCGAATTGGCCGATGATCACCTCGAGGGCGAACAGCATCCCGGCGATAGGGGCGTTGAACGAGGCCCCGATGGCGGCTCCGGCGCCGGCGGCGACGAGGCTACGGATCCGGTCCTCACCGAGGCCGCCGTACCGGGCGATCGAGGACCCGATCGATCCGCCGATCTGAACGATCGGACCCTCCCGGCCGACCGAGCCCCCCAGGCCGATCACCAGGGAGGTGGCGATGATCTTGAGCGGTGCGGCCCGGGTCGGCATGTATCCGGATCGGATGGCGACGGCGGCGATCGCCTCGGGCACCCCGTCACCGGCGACCTCGGGGGCGAAGCGCCGTGCGATCGCCCACGCCAAGAACAAGCCCAGCGGGACCGAAACCAAGGGGATCCATTTCGGTTCGGCGATGTGCTCACCGACCTTCTCGACGGCCAGCACCAAGCCCTCGATGGAGGAGATGAGGGCCGCGGCGGCGAGGCCGACCACCACCCCGACCAGACCGGCCAAGATCAGGAATGCGGCGGCGCCGCGCGGTTCGAGGAACCTCCGAAGGGCGGACCAAAGACGCGACCACATGCCGCGGTGGACGTTAGCCAGGGATCCGGGTGCGACCGTGGCTCAGACCAGTTCGACGATCGCCATCTCGGCGCCGTCACCGCGACGGGGACCGATCCTGACGATCCTCGTATACCCGCCCGGCCGATCGGCATAGCGGGGGGCCACCTCGTCGAAGAGGTGGGTGACGATCTCGGTGTCCTCGATCTTGCGAAGGATCTGGCGCCGGGCGTGGAGCGAACCGGTGCGGGCCTTGGTGATCAGCCGCTCGGCGTAGGGCCGGAGCTGCTTCGCCTTGGCATAGGTCGTGGTGATTCGCTCTTCCCAGAACAACTCCTGGGCGAGATTGCTGAGGATGTGCCGGTGATGGGAGGGGCTTCCCCCGAAGCGCGGGCCTCGCTTGGGGCGCGGCATCAGACGTTCTCCTCCTCGGCGTCCTCCGAGGCGGCCAGGGAGAGTCCCAACTCGTCGAGCTTGGCGGCCACCTCTTCGAGGCTCTTCTGACCGAAGTTGGTGATGTTGAGCAGATCCTCCTCGGTGCGGAGCACGAGCTCTCCCACCGTCTCGATCTGCGCCCGGCGCAGGCAGTTGCGCGGCCGCTCCGAGAGATCGAGAGCCTCGATCGGAAGGTCCAAGTCGGGCGAGGTCGACTCGGCGGCCACCACGTCGCCCAGCTCGAGACCGATGCCCTCCCCCACGTCGGCGAACAGACCCATCAACTCACCGAGGGTCTTGCCGGCCGAGGAGATCGCCTCCTGTGGGCTCACCGAGCCGTCGGTCTCGACATCGATCACCAGCTTGTCGAAGTTCGTCATCTGACCGACCTGGGTGCTCTCCACCGAGTACGACACCTTGCGGACCGGCGAGAAGACCGAATCGATTGGCATCACACCGATGACATCGCCCCTGGCGTTCTTGTCGGCGGTCCGGTAGCCGACGCCGCGCTCGATGCTCATCTCCATCTCGACCTTGCCGGAGGACGACAGAGAGACGATGTGATGGTCGGTGTTGACGATCTCGACGTCGGCCGGCGCCTTGATGTCGCCTGCGGTCACGTCGGTCTTCCCCCGCGCCGAGAGGTAGAGGGTTTGCGGCTCCTCGGCCTCGACGCGAAGCACGACGCCCTTGAGGTTGAGCATGATGTCGACCACGTCTTCGACGGCTCCCGAGATCGTCGAGAACTCGTGCTGGACTCCCTCGATCCGAACCGAGGTGATCGCGGCGCCGGGTATCCGCGACAGGAGAGTGCGGCGCAGCGTGTTGCCGAGCGTGTACCCGAAACCGGGCTCGAGCGGCTCGACCACGAACCGGGAGCGGTTGGCGGCGAGGGGTTCCTCTTCGATCTGTGGACGCTGGACGATCAGCACTGCGACCCCTTACTTGGAGTAGAGCTCGACGATGAGCTGCTCTTGAACCTGGGTGTCGATCTGGGCCCGGTTCGGGAGCTCGTGGACGGTGATCTTCTTGGCGGTGCGATCGACCTCCAGCCACTCGGGCATGGTGCGCTCGCTCGCCACATCCAGGGCATGCTGGATGACGATGAGTTCCTTGCTGCGATCCCGCAGCGTGATGACGTCGCCGGGGCGGACCCGATAGGACGGCACGTCGATCCGGCGGCCGTTGACCCGGAAGTGCCCGTGGGAGACCAGCTGGCGTGCCTGAGCGCGGGACTCGGCGAAGGAAGACCGATACACGACGTTGTCGAGGCGGCTCTCGAGGATGCGCAGCAGGTTCTCACCGGTGATGCCCCGCTGCCGGGCGGCCTCCTTGTAGTAGCCGCGGAACTGGCGCTCGAGGACACCGTAGATGCGACGGGCCTTCTGCTTCTCGCGCAGCTGGATCATGTACTGGGTCTCACGAATCCGGCCGCGGCCGTGCTCGCCGGGGGGATACGGCTTCCGCTCGATGGCGCACTTGCTGCTCTCGCAACGAGCGCCCTTGAGGAACAGCTTCGTCCGCTCCCTGCGGCAGAGACGACAGACGGGTCCGATGTACCGGGCCACTAGTTCCTCCTCCGCTTCTTGAGCCTCACCCCGTTGTGGGGAATCGGGGTGACGTCACGGATGCCGGTGACCTCCATCCCCATCGTCTGCAGCGTCCGGATCGCCGTCTCCCGGCCGGAGCCGGAGCCGCGGACGATCACGTCGACCTTGCGCATCCCGAACTCGCCGGCCCGCCGGGCGGCCTGCTCGGCGGCCACCTGAGCGGCATAGGGAGTCGACTTGCGCGAGCCCTTGAAGCCCACCGTGCCGCCCGACGTCCACACCAGCGTGTTGCCGTCGAGGTCGGTGATGTTGATGATGGTGTTGTTGAAGCTCGCCGTGATGTGAGCTTGGCCGTGGAGGATGTTCCTCCGCTCCCGGCGACGCGATCGCTTCTGTGCTGCCAACGAAACCTCCGCGGCCTCAGTGCTTCCGGACCTTCTTCTTCCCGGCGATCGGGGTGCGCGGTCCCTTGCGGGTCCGGGCGTTGGTGTGCGTGCGCTGTCCGCGAACGGGTAGTCCACGACGGTGCCTGATTCCCTGATAGGAACCGATCTCGATCTTGCGCTTGATGTTCTGCGTGACCTCGCGCCGCAGGTCGCCCTCGACGCGGTAGTTGGAGTCGATGAACTGCCGCACCCTCACGACCTCGTCGTCGGTGAGGTCGCGCACCTTGGTGTTGGGGTCGATCTCCAACGCCTCACAGGTGAGGCGGGCACGTCCCCGCCCCATTCCGAAGATGTAGGTCAGACCGATCTCGAGACGCTTCTCTCGAGGAAGGTCGACGCCGGCTATCCGTGCCATTGCCTCACCCCTGCCGCTGCTTGTGACGCGGATTGGGGCAGATCACCCACACGCGACCGTAACGCCGGATCACACGGCACTTGTCGCACATCCGCTTCACCGAAGGACGAACCTTCATTGCTTCTCCTCGACCGGTCAGCGACGTCATCCACCCCGTGGAGGAGCCTCGATCGAATCACGGCCACCTATCAGCAAACACGCCAAAAGAGCCCCGGAGGGCCGGACGGGAAGCATAAAGGACGCGCCGAAGCACCACAAATCAAGGCGCGGTCGTCCCCGCCCGTTTCGAACCCTACCAGCACCGCGCGTCGGGCACGCGTATGGGCCCGGGGCGACGGCCCCGGGCCCATACAGCTCTGCCGTGGGAGGGAGGAGAGGCTACGGCAGGAGCACGCTGTCGATGGCGTGGACGACGCCGTTGCTCGCCTCGATATCGGTGGCAACGACCATGGTGATGCCGTTGAGCATCACGGCACCGTCGACGACCTCGATGGCGATGTCGGAGCCCTGGACGGTAGTGGCCGATTCCGGGCCCACTACGGTCTCGGCCCGAATGTCGCCGGGGACCACGTGATACAGCAGGACGTCGGTGAGCGCCGGGATGTCGGCCGGGCGAGCGGAGATTCCCAGAGATTCGTCGGGGAAGCACCCCGGCCGGAGGCTCAGGCCAGAGTCAGCACCTCGGGGCCGTCGGCGGTGATCGCCACCGTGTGCTCGAAATGAGCCGACAGGCTTCCGTCGGCGGTCATCACGCTCCAGCCATCCTCGAGCACCCGCGTCTGATGACCCCCCATGTTGAACATCGGCTCGATGCAGATCGCCATCCCCCGCTTGAGCCTCATGCCCTTGCCCCGCTGCCCGTAGTTGGGGATCTGCGGCTCTTCGTGCATCTGGCGCCCGATCCCGTGGCCGGTGTACTCGCGGACGACACCGAAGCCCCTCTCGTCGGCCAAGGCCTGCACCGCTGCCCCGATATCGCCAACACGGTTGCCGGCCACCGACGCTTCGATCCCGGCCCACATGGCCCGCTCGGTGGTGTCGATCAGAGCGCGAACCTCGTCGGACACCTCACCGATCGGGAACGTGATGGCGGCATCGGCGTGCCAGCCCTCGCAGATCGCCCCGGCGTCCAGGGAGAGGATGTCGCCCTCCTGCAACCGGCGCCCATCGGGGATCCCATGGACGATCGTGTCGTTCGGCGACAGGCACACGTGCTTGGGGAACCCGTGGTAGTTGAGGAAGTTGGGGGTACACCCGCCGTCACGGATGATCTGGGCCGCCAGGTCGTCCAGTTCCACCAGCGAGACCCCCGGCCCGGCCGCCTCGCGCACGGCCGAATGGATCTCGGCCACCACCTTGCCGGCACGACGCATCCGGGCGAAGTCGTCGGCCGATTTGATCGTGATCATTCGGCGAGAACCCGAACGATCCTCCCCAGGATGTCGGGAATCGAACCGACACCGTCGACCGGCCGAACGATCGCCGCATAGTGATCCAGCAGCGGCTCGGTGCGCTCCCGGTAGACGGCGAGGCGGGTTCGCACCGCCTCCTCCGTGTCGTCGCTGCGGCCGCGGCCGAGGATCCGAGCCACGACCTCCTCGGTCGGCACATCCAGGTTGATCACCGCCTCCAGCGGCCGGCCGACGAGGAGCGCGTCGAGCGCCTCCGCCTGGGGTCGGGTCCTCGGAAAGCCGTCGAGGATGAACCCGCACGTCGAATCACGCTGGGTCAAGCGTTCGTCGACCATGGCGATCACGATCTCGTCCGAGACGAGGTCGCCGGCCTCGATGATCTCGCGAGCCCGTCGTCCGAGATCCGAGTCGCGCTCCACGTGATCGCGCAGTATGGCGCCGGTCGAGATATGAGGGATGCCGAGCGCCCGACCCAGCATCTCGGCCTGGGTGCCCTTGCCGGCGCCGGGCGGCCCGAGCATCAAGAGCCGGCGGCCCATCAGGTCAGGAAACCCTCGTAGTTCCGCATCATCAACTGGCTCTCTATCTGCTTCATCGTCTCGAGGGCCACCCCGACCACGATCAGGATCGAGATGCCGCTGAACCCGAGGTTGATGTTCCACAGGATTGCCACCACCGACGGCAGCACCGCCACGCTCGCCAGGAACAGGGAGCCGGGCAGGGTGATCCGGCTGATGATGTGCTCCAGGTACCGGGTGGTCGCCGAGCCGGGTCGGATGCCTGGCACGAACCCTCCCTGTCGCTGGATCATCTCCGATTGCCGCTGCGGATCGAACTGGATCGCCGTGTAGAAGTAGGTGAAGAACACGATGAGCATCCCGAACATGAACACGTACCACCACGAGGCGCCGCTCACCAGGTTCTCGTCGATGAAGCGGCGCACCGGGCCCAGGAACCCCTCACTGGGGATTGACGTGGAGATGAGGGCCGGGAAGTAGAGCACGCTGCTGGCGAAGATCACCGGGATCACCCCAGCCGTGTTCACCTTGATGGGGATGTAGGTGCTCTGGCCGCCCAGGACCCGCCGGCCCCGGACCCGCTTCGAGAACTGGATGGGAATCCGCCGCTGGCCCTGATCGACGAAGATGATGCCGGCGACCAACAGCAGGAACATCAGCACCACGATCCAGAATCGGAAGGCGGTCGTCGATGTCTGGACGGTCGAGAACTGAGCCGGGATCTGACTGACGATGCTCACGAAGATGATGAGCGACATGCCGTTGCCCACCCCGCGCAGGGTGATCAATTCCCCGAGCCACATGATGAACGCCGTGCCGGCGGTGAGCGTGAGCACGATGATGAGCACCCGGCCCGGCGTGTACTCGGGGATCAGGTTGATTCCACCGGTGAGGATCCCCCGATTGAACAGGAACGTCAGCCCGGTCGACTGGAGCAGCGCCAGGATGACCGTCACGTAGCGGGTCCACTGCGTGATCACCTTCCGGCCCGTCTCTCCCTCTTCCTGGAGGCGCTGCAGCCGCGGGATCACCACCGCGAGGAGCTGCATGATGATCGACGAGGTGATGTAGGGCATGATGCCCAGCGAGAACACCGAGAACACCTCGAGCGCTCCCCCGCTGAAGAGGTTGAGAAGCCCGACGATGCCGGCCGATTCGGCCTGATCCGCGAACTGCTCCACGGCATCGAGATCGACACCGGGGACCGGGATCGAGGCACCGAGCCGGTACACGGCGAAGATGAAGAGGGTGAAGAGGATCTTGTTCCGGAGGTCCCGGATCCGGAACATGTTCCGATAGACGGACAGCATCAGCGATGATCCCCTGGGCGCGAACGGAGGGAGCTTATCGCGGCCGGGGAGAACCGCCGCCTCACTCGATCACCTCGACGTTCCCGCCCGCGGCCTGGATGCGCTCGACGGCGCCGACGCTGAAGGCATGAGCCCGCACGGTGAGCTCCTTGGAGAGCTCTCCCTCGCCGAGCACCTTGATACGGCCGCGCTTCTTCACGAGACCCCGGGCCCGAAGCTCGTCGGGGCCCACCACCGATCCCTTGCGGAACGTGTTGAGCTTCTCGACGTTGACCAGGGCGAAGTACTCCTTGTTGGGTCGCTTGAAGCCCCGCAGCTTGGGGGTACGGCGGTAGAGCGGCATCTGACCGCCTTCGAACCACACCGGCATGTTGCCGCGTGCCTTGGCGCCCTTGGTGCCGCGGCCGGCCGTCTTCCCGCGACGGCCTCCCTCCCCGCGTCCCACCCGGATCTTGGCCTTCTTGGAGCCGGGAGCCGGCTTCAGGTGGTGCAGCTTCATGCCTCTTCAACCTCCACGAGATGGCGGGTGCGGGCGATCAGACCCCGGACGTCGGGGGTGTCGGGGCGTTCGACCGTCTGACGGATCTTGCGCAAACCGAGGGTCTCGACGCAGGCGCGCGTCTTGGGCTTCTGCCCGATCGGGCTGCGCACGAGCGTGATCCTCAGCATCTTCTTCTTCGCCATCGCCGGTTAACCCTTCGTGTCGTCGACCGCCCGGGTCATCTCGACCGAGCGATAGGCCGCCAGCAGCGCCGGAGGCGTGATGTCCTCCGCCCGCTTGCCGCGGATCTTGGCCGCCTCGTCGGGACGACGCTGACCGAAGAGGGCGTTCATGGTCGCCTTGGCCACGTTCACGTGTGTGGGCGAGCCGAGGGACTTGGCGAGCACGTCCCTGATGCCGGCCGCCTCGAGGATCTGCCGCACGGCGCCGCCGGCGATCACACCGGTGCCGGGAGCCGCCGGCTTGACCAGCACCCGCGAAGCCCCCTGCTTGCCGATGATCTCGTGGATGATCGTGTTCCCGGCCATCGGCACCGGCTTCATCTCCTTGCGGGCGATCTCGATCGCCTTCTGGATGGCGGTCGGGACTTCCTTGGCCTTGCCGTAGCCGACTCCGACCTTGCCCTTCCCGTCACCGACCGTCACCAGCGCGGTGAACGAGAACCGCCGACCGCCCTTGACGACCTTTGCGACGCGATTGATGGTGATGACCCGCTCATCGAACTGGGGGGCATCGGTGTCCCGGTCTCGTCCCCGCTGTGGTCCGCGCTGTCTCGACGTCAAAACTCCAACCCTTCCTCTCGAGCCGACTCGGCCAGCGCCTTCACCCGGCCGTGGTATTTCAAGCCGCCGCGATCGAATACCACCGACGCGACGCCGGCATCCTTGGCGCGAGCCGCCACCCGCTTGCCCACCTCGGCCGCCGTGTCGACGGAGAGCGAGCGCTCCCGCAGCGCCTCCTCCTGTGATGAGGCGGCCGCCAGGGTGCGCCCGGCCTCGTCGTCGATGACCTGGGCGTAGATGTAGCGGTTGCTGCGGAAGACCGCCAGCCGCGGCCGCTCCGCCGAGCCCCGCACGTGCTTGCGGACCCGGAAGTGACGACGACGGCGGGCATCGGTACGTGAACCCCTCATACGGCTGCCACCCCCGCCTTCCCGGCCTTGCGGCGGACGTATTCATCGACGTAGCGGATGCCCTTCCCCTTGTAGGGCTCGGGCGGTCGCACGGCGCGAATCTCGGCCGCGGCCTGGCCGACCTTCTCCTTGTCGATGCCCCTCACGAAGATCTTGGTGGGTTCGGGGACCTCGAACTCGATGCCCTCGGGGGCCTCGATGTTCACCGGATGGGAGAACCCGACCTGTAGTTCGAGGGTCCGGCCGCTGAGAGCAGCCCGGTAGCCGACCCCGACCGTCTGCAGTTCCTTGGAGTAGCCCTCCGAGACGCCCGTCACCATGTTGGCGAGCAGCGAACGGCTCAGCCCGTGCAGGGCCCGGGACTCCCGAGCCTCGTCGTGGCGAGCCACCGTGAGCACGCCGTCGTCGAGGGACACGGAGACTCGATCCGAGAACGTGCGGGTGAGGGTGCCTTTGCCACCCTTGACCGTCACGGTCTGACCGTCGATCGACACCTCGACGCCGGTGGGCACGGTGATGGGAGCGTTTCCGACTCGGCTCATCACCACACCTCACAGAGGATCTCGCCACCGAGGCGGCGGCGCCTGGCCTCGCGATCGCTGAGCAGCCCCTGGGAGGTCGACACGACGACCACGCCGAGGCCGCCCTGGATCCGGGGCAGATCGGTGGCCCCGCGATACACCCGCCGACCCGGCTTGGAGACACGACGCAAACCGCTGATGACCCCGATGCGATTGGGCAAGTACTTGAGCCGCAGTTCGAGTTCCCGCTTGTGGCCTTCCGACGTCACGTCGAAGCCCTCGATGTAACCCTCGGCGGCCAGGATTTTGGCGATCTCCTCCTTGAGGTTGGAGGAGGGCATGCGCACGGTGTCGCTCACCGCCTGATTGGCGTTGCGAATCCGGGTCAGCATGTCGGCGATCGGGTCGGTCATCATGGCTACCAAGAGGCCTTTCTCAATCCGGGGAGCTCACCGCGATGGGCCAACTCGCGCACACAGATCCGGCACATGCCGAACTTGCGCAGGTACGCCCGAGGACGGCCGCAGCGGCCGCACCGGGTGTATGAGCGCACCTTGAACTTGGGCTTGCGGTTCGCTTTGGCGATCAGGGACTTCTTCGCCATCAGGCACCACCTCCCTGGCGTCGGAACGGAAAGCCGAACGCCTCCAGGAGGGCCCGTGCATCCTCGTCGTTGTCGGCGGTGGTGCAGATCGTCACGTCCATGCCGCGCACCTTCACCACCTTGTCGTAATCGATCTCGGGAAAGATCAGCTGCTCGGTCACGCCGAAGGTGTAGTTGCCGCGACCGTCGAACGACCGCGGGCTGAGGCCGCGGAAGTCCCGAATCCGGGGAATGGCGATCGAGATGAGCCGGTCGAGGAACTCCCACATGCGATCACCGCGCAGGGTCGCCGAGACCCCGATCGGCATCCCCTCACGCACCTTGAAGTTGGCGATGGACTTGCGAGCGCGATTCACCCGGGGGCGCTGACCGGTGATGGTCGTCACGTCTTCGACGGCCGCGTCGATGAGCTTGCCGTCGGTGATCGCATCGCCCACCCCCATGTTCACGACGATCTTGGAGAAGGTCGGCACCTGCATCGGGTTGGAGACCCCGATCCGCTCCTTGAGGCTCGGTTTCACCTCGCCGTGATACCGCTCCTTGAGACGGGGGGTCACAGGTCACCTCCGCACTTCACACAGACCCGACGCTTGTGGCCGTCGGCGTCCCGCTTGTGGCCGATCCGGGTCGGACCGCAGGAGGGGCAGACGATCATGACGTTGGAGGCATCGATGGGCATGTCCTTGTCGACGATGCCTCCCTGCATGGTTTGGCCGCGCGGCTTGCTGTGGCGCCGCGACGTGGCGACACCCTCCACGATGATCTTGTTGCTCTTGGGGAACACCTGAGCGATCCGGGACTCCCTCCCGGCGTCCTTGCCCGAGATGACCATCACCTGATCTCCCTCACGCAACTGCATCACAGGACCTCCGGTGCCAGCGAGACGATCCTCATGAACCGCTGCTCCCGCAGTTCTCTTCCCACGGGCCCGAAGATGCGGGTACCGCGGGGTTGACGCTGCTCGTTGATGAGCACGCAGGCGTTGTCGTCGAAGCGGATGTAGGTGCCGTCCTGACGTCGGCTCTCCTTGCGGGTCCGCACCACGACGGCCTTCACAACCTCGCCGCGCTTCACCGCGCCGCCGGGGACGGCGTCCTTGACGGTGCCCACGATGACGTCGCCCAAGCCGGCATAGCGGCGGCCTGACCCACCGAGCACCCGGATGCAGAGCACCTCTTTGGCGCCGCTGTTGTCGGCCACCTTGAGCCGGCTCTCTTGACCGATCATCGGGCACGCTCCACGATCTCGACGACCCGCCACCGCTTCGTCTTCGACAACGGGCGCGTCTCCACCACGCGGACGGTGTCGCCGACCCGCGCATCGTTCTCTTCATCGTGGACGTGCAGTCGCTTCTGCCGTCTCATGGTCTTCGAGTACTTGGCATGCCGCACCACGTCGCTCACCTCGACGGTGATCGTCTTGTCGCGCCCGTCGGACACAACCACTCCGGTGCGCACCTTCCTCGCCTTCCGGTCAGCCATCGGCCTGTTCCTCCTGCGCCGCCTCCCAGGCCGCGATCTCCTGCTCCCGGATCACCGTGGCGATCCGGGCCACATCGCGCCGCACCTGGCGGAGGCGGGCCGTATTGTCCAGCTGATTCGTCGCCATCTGGAACCGCAGGTTGAACAGCTCCTCCTTGGCGTCGGCCAGTTTCTCCTTCAACTCCTCATAGGGGAGGTCGCGCAGTTCGGTCGCCCTCACGTGTCCTCCCTCATCACGAACTTCGTCTTCACCGGGAGCTTGTTCCCGGCGAGCCGCATCGCCTCACGGGCGATGTCCGGCTCCACCCCGGACAGCTCGAACATGATCCGGCCCGGCCGAACCACGGCCACCCAGAACTCCGGATTGCCCTTGCCCGATCCCATCCGGGTTTCGGCCGGCTTCTGGGTGACGGGCTTGTCGGGGAAGAGATTGATCCACACCTTCCCCCCACGCTTGATGTACCGGGTCATGGCGATACGGGCCGCTTCGATCTGCCGGGCGGTGATCCACCCCGGTTCCATCGCCTGCAGGCCGTAGTCGCCGAAGTGCACTCGCAACCCACCCTTGGCCATCCCGCGCAGGTGGCCGCGCTGCACCTTGCGCCATTTGGTTCGCTTCGGCATCAGCATCGGCTACTGCTCCTCCTCGGCGGCCTCGGACGTCTCAGCCTCGGCGGCCTCGGACGTCTCAGCCTCGGCGGCCTCGGACGTCTCAGCCTCGGCGGCCTCGGACGTCTCAGCCTCGGGGGCCTCGGCGGCCCGCGTCTCGGCGGCTTCGGCGGCCTCGGCGGCCTTGAGTTCCTCGGCGAGGGTCTCCTCGGCGGTGCTCCGCTCTTCCTCGAACTCGGATCGAGCCGAATCGGCATCCACCTTCCGACCGCCACCGGCCTCGATGAGGCGCTTGCCTCCCTCACGCCGCTTGCCGCCGCCGGCCTCGACCAGCCGCTTGCCGCCGCCGGCCTCGATGAGCCCGCGCGGCTTGTGACCGGCGGCGCGCTCGGCACGGGCCTTGGCGGGGGCACGCCGGCCGGGCCCACCGGCCGCCAGCGCCGCCTCGGCGGCGATCTTCTCCCGAGTCGCCGACAGCGAGGGCAGCACGTCGCCCTTGTAGACCCAGACCTTGACCCCGATGGCGCCCACGGTGGTCCGGGCGGTGGCGGCGCCGTAATCGACGTCGGCCCGGAGGGTGTGGAGCGGGACCCGCCCCTCGCGATACCACTCGCGGCGACCCATGTCGGCCCCACCCAGCCGTCCCGAGCACTGCACCCGGACACCCTGGGCACCGGCCTTCATGGCAGTCGAGACCGCCCGCTTCATGGCCCGGCGGAACGACACCCGGCCCTGGAGCTGTTCGGCGATCCCGGTCGCCAACAGCTGGGCGTCGGTCTCCGGATCCTTCACCTCGATCACGTTGACCTTGATCTGGCGTTCGGTGAGCTTCTCGAGCAGGGTGCGGAGCCGTTCGACCTCGCTCCCGCTGCGGCCGATGACGACGCCCGGCCGGGCGGTGTGAATGTCGATCTGCACCTTCTTCTCGCCGATCCTCTCGATCTCGACGCGCGAGACCGCACCCCGAGTCAGCTCATCGGTGAGCAGCTTGCGAACCGCCGCGTCCTCAATGACCTGCTCGGCGTAGTCCTTGTCGCTGTACCACCGCGACTTCCAGTCGGTCACGATGCCGAGGCGGAGGCCGTAGGGGTGAACCTTCTGACCCATCTAGAACACCTCCTCCTCGTCGTCTTCCCGGCCGTCACCCACCACGATCGTGATATGCGAGGTCCGCTTCAGGATCTGAGTCGCCCGGCCGCGAGCCCGGGGACGATAGCGTTTCAGCGTCGGGCCCTCGTCGGCAAAAGCCGCCACCACCGTGAGCTCGGTGTCATCGAGCGCATGGTTGTGGGCGGCGTTCGCCACCGCCGACTCGAGCACCTTGGTGATCGGCTCGGTGGCGCGGCGATTGGTGAACGCCAGCACATCGCGGGCCTCGGCGACCGGCAGGCCCCGAACCAGGTCGAGCACCCGCCGCACCTTGTATGGCGACTGCCGTACGAAACGAGCCTTGGCGGAGACGTTCATGACTTCCTCGCCGCCTTCTCGCCGGCGTGGCCCCGGAAGGTCCGCGTCGGGGCGAACTCACCCAGCTTGTGGCCCACCATCGATTCGGTGATGTAGACCGGGACGTGCTTACGCCCGTCGTGGACCGCGATCGTGTGACCCACCATCTCGGGGATCACGGTCGACCGCCGACTCCACGTCCGAATGACTCGCTTGTCGCCGGACCGTTCGGCGGCCTCCACCTTCTTGAGGAGGTGCTCATCGACGAATGGCCCCTTCTTCAGGCTGCGCGCCATCGCTACCTCCTTCCCTTCTTGGTGCGGCGCCGCACGATGTACTTGTCACTGGCCTTGTGCTTCTTGCGGGTCCGCCCCTCCGGCTTGCCCCACGGGCTGGTCGGATGACGGCCCCCGGACGACTTGCCCTCGCCGCCGCCCAGCGGGTGGTCCACCGGGTTCATGGCGACGCCCCGGGTCTGGGGACGCACGCCCTTCCAGCGGCTGACACCGGCCTTGCCGCCCTTGATCAGCTCGGCCTCGGGGTTGCCCACCTGGCCGACCGTGGCCCGGCAGTCCAGCGGGACGTTGCGCATCTCCCCGGAAGGGAGCCGGAGCAGGGCCATATCGCCCTCTTTGGCGACGAGCTGGATGGCGGTGCCGGCCGAGCGGCCCATCTTGGCACCTCCGCCGGGTCGCAGCTCCACGGCATGGATCAGGGTGCCGGCGGGGATGTTGCGCATCGGAAGCGCGTTCCCGGGCCGGATCTCGGCACGGGGGCCGGATTCCAGCATGTCGCCGACCTTGATCTGCAGCGGGGCGAGGATGTAGCGCTTCTCCCCGTCCACGTAATGGAGCAATGCGATCCGCGCGTTGCGGTTCGGGTCGTACTCGATGGCGGCCACCTTGGCGGGGATTCCGTCCTTGGTGCGCCGGAAGTCGACGACCCGATAGCGACGCTTGTGGCCGCCGCCGCGGTGACGCGAGGTCTTGCGCCCGTAGACGTTGCGGCCCCCGGTGCCGGTGTGCTTGGAGAGAAGGCTCTTCTCGGGCTTGTCCTTGGTGATCTCGGCGAAGTCGGACACCGTCCTGAAACGACGGCCCGGCGAGGTCGGCTTGTACTTCTTCACACCCATCTCACACCCCGAAGATGTCGATCTCGTTGCCGGCGGCCAGCGTCACCAGGGCCCGCTTGGTGTCGGGGCGCTTGCCCATCACCCAGCCGGTCCGCTTCAGCTTGCCCTTCTTGTTGATCGTGTTGACCCGCACGACCTTCACACCGAAGATCGATTGCACCGCCTGCTTGATCTCCGTCTTGGAGCTGCGGGGGTCGACCACGAACGTGTACGTATTGAAGTCCTCGATGAGGTCGTACGACTTCTCGGAGACGACCGGCTCGAGGATCACGTCGCGAGGATCCTTCATGCCTCGTCTCCCTCGTCGTCGGGTACGAAGTCGCTGTCGGTGACCTCGTAGCGCGTGCCGCCGGACGCCTGCTCGAGCGTGGCTGAGGTGAACACGATCGTGTCGGCCCACAGGACGTCGTGCGTGTTGAGCTGCCCCGGAACGATGGTGTTGACGGTCGGCAGGTTGCGGAACGAACGTTCGGCCGTGCGGTCGGCGGTGCCGACCACCACGAGGGCCTTGCCGTCCACACCGATGGCCGCCAGCAGCTCCGCGGCAGCCTTGGTGCGCGGGCTCTCCCACGAGAAACCCTCGACCACCTTGATCTGATCGTCGGCCGCCCGGGCGCTCAGCGCGCTGCGGAGGGCGAGCCGCTTCATCTTCCGGGGTGTCCGCTGCGAGAAGTCGCGGGGCCGGGGACCGAAGGTCACGCCTCCTCCGCGCCACTGCGGCGAACGGATCGAACCGTGCCGCGCCCGTCCGAGACCCTTCTGGCGCCACGGCTTTCGGCCGCCGCCGCGGACCTCGGCCCGGGTCTTGGTGCTCGCAGTGCCGGAGCGGGCGGCGGCGAGCTGCGCCGTCACCACCTGGTGCATCACCGCAACATTGGGCTCGATGCCGAAGACGGCCGGGTCGAGAACGACCTCGCCGGCCGGCTCGCCCGCCGGGGAGAAGAGTGGGGCGACGATGCGATCAGCCACCGGCCTTCACCGCCTCTCGCACCAGCACCACCGCACCCTTGGCGCCCGGTACGGCGCCCTTGAGCATCAGGAGGTTGCGCTCCGTGTCGACGTCGACGACCTCGAGGTTGAGGGTCGTCTGACGCTCGCCGCCCATGCGGCCCGCCATCTTCATACCCTTGAAGACCCGCGACGGCGTGGCGCAGGCGCCGATGGCCCCCGGTGCCCGGTGCACCCGATGGGCGCCGTGGCTGGCACTCTGCCCGGAGAAATTGTGACGGCGCATGACGCCGGTGAAGCCCTTGCCCTTCGTCACGCCGGCCACGTCGGCCTTCCCGCCCTTGGCCAGCACATCGGCGATGGCGATCTCCTGGCCCACCTGGTAGTTGTCGGGGTCGTCTACCCGCAATTCGACGAGATGCCTATGCGGCGTGAGACCCGCCTTGCGGTAGTGACCGGCAACCGGCTTGGTCACCTTGTGGTCCGGGATCTCGCGATAGGCGATCTGAATGGCGCCGTACCCGTCGGTCTCGGGCCGCTTGATCTGAACGACGCGACAAGGCCCGGCCTTGATGACGGTCACAGGGATCGCCTGCGACTCGTCGTCGAAGACCTGGGTCATGCCCAGCTTCTCGCCGAGGATGGCTTTCACGTCTTGATCTCCACTTCCACGCCGGCGGGGAGGTCGAGCCGCATCAGCGAATCGACCGTCTTGGGCGTCGGATCCACGATGTCGATGAGCCTCTTGTGAATCCGCATCTCGAAGTGCTCCCGCGAGTCCTTGTGGACGTGGGGGCCGCGGACCACGCAGTACCGGTGGATCTCCGTCGGGAGCGGCACCGGTCCCTTGATGCCCGCTTGGGTGCGGATCACCGTCTCGGCGATCTTGCGCGCCGACTCGTCGACCACCTCGTGGTCGTACGCCTTCAAGCGAATCCGGATCTTGTGTTCGTTTGCCACGATTCCCGCCTATTTGATGATCTTGGTGACTCGGCCGGCCCCCACGGTGCGGCCACCCTCACGAATGGCGAACGTGCGGCCCTCATCCATCGCAATCGGGGAGATCAACTCCACCTTCACCTCGGTGTTGT
>JBFELU010000035.1:0-25217 GCA_041551965.1 Acidimicrobiia bacterium | reverse complement strand
GACCACCACCGCCGACCCCCCGGAGGCGCCGGTTCGTTCCAGGGCCTCCACGAGGGCCTCATGGGCGGCGAACTGGATCTCCGTCTTGATGGTGAGCACGAGATCGGAACCCGGCTCGGCAGGGACGACCTCGTACTCGCCCTGGGGGATGGTGCGCCCATAGGGGTCCCGCTCGACGAGCAACTCTCCGGGAGTGCCGCTCAGTTGCTCGTCGTACTGCAGTTCGAGCCCCTCCAGGCCCGAGTTGTCGTCGGTGGCGACGATGCCCAGCACCTGAGCGAGCAGTCCGCCGGTCGGGTAGACCCGCTTCGGCTCCCGCAGGAAGTAGATGCCGGGCAAGCGGGCCGCCTCGACCATTTCGGCGACGCCGTCGTCGACCTGCCGGGCCACGTATGCGAAGGACCCGTCCCCGGAGAGGTCGGTGAGGACCGCTTCCGGCTGCCGTCCGACCAGCGGGGCCAGCAAGCGGGCCACCGTCTCCGGATCCTCGATCTCCAGGGGATTCGCGTAGACGGTGACCGCATCGACCGTCACCGCCAGTTCCCGGCCGTCGCGATCGAAGATCGTGCCGCGATCGGCGGCGAGTATCTCCCGCTGGAGGCGCTGATCGAGGCCCCGGGCGGCGTAGACATCGGCCTCCATGCCCTGGACGACGGCGAGGCGATACCCGATGCCCACCCACGCCAGCGCCAGCAGCGTTCCGACGCTGATCAACCGCGCATTCAGTCCCCGGCGCCGCCGGTCCACATCGTCCTCCCCGTCCCTCTCCGGCCCGGCCTCAGGGCCGGGCGCTCAATCGAGCCTTGAGGTCCGCCCAACGCTCCTCGGTCGCCGACTCGAGTGCCCCGAGCCCGGGTACCTCGAGCGTCATCACTTCGGCCGGGTAGACGAGACCCAACCCGGCCGCCACTTCCGTGATGCGCTCGGGGGCCTGGAGCCGGGCCACCTCGACGCGAAGCTGCCAGTACCGCGTCTCCTCGGCTTCGATCTTCCGATCCAGCTCGTCGAGGACGAAGGCCGAGCGGTCGAGGGCGATCCGGGCATAGGTGACGAGCAGGAAGGCGGCCGTCAGCGCCGCCCCGATCATCACCCAGACGCCCGTCCGGCGCCGGCGCTGAGATCCGATGACGACCCGCAGTCGCGGTCGGGTCACAGTCGGCATCGCCCGAGCCGGAGCCGTCACGACTCCACCCTCTCCGCAGCCCGCAGGCGAGCACTCCGTGCCCTGCGATTCCGGGCGATCTCATCAGAGGTGGGACGAACCGGGCGCCGGGTCAGGATCCGCAGTTCGGCGACCGCATCGCAGCCGCACACCGGGAGATCGGGCGGGCACACACACCCGCGGGCGCCCTCGGCAAGACGCCGCTTGGTGATCCGATCCTCCAGCGAGTGATAGGAGATCACGACCACGCGACCCCCGACTCGCAGCATCCGCACGGCGACGTCGAGACCATCGGCGAGTGCGACGAGCTCGTCGTTGACGGCGATCCGAATTGCCTGAAAGGTGCGCCGAGCGGGATGACCGGACCTCCGGGAGCGAGCCGGCACGGCGTCGGCGACCACCCCCGCCAGCTCGAGCGTGTCCCCGATCGGACGGGCGGCGACGACGGCATCGGCGATTCGGACTGCGTGGCGTTCCTCTCCGTAGCGGCGGAGAGCGTCGGCGAGCCGGCGGCGGTCCCAGGCGTTGACCACCTCGTCTGCGGTGCGGGCCGCGTCCGGCCCCATCCGCATGTCGAGGGGGCCCCGTCGTTGATAGGAGAAGCCTCGGTCCCCCACGTCGAGCTGATGGGACGAGACACCGAGGTCGAAAACGGCTCCAGCGATCTCATCGATCCCCTCCTCGTCGAGTACCCGGTCCAACATCCGGAAGTTGCCGGCGACGAACCGCACGGAATCCCCGAGCCGGGCTGCATGCAGGGCGGCCGCGGGATCGCGATCCACCGCCAGCACCCGGGATCCGGGAACCGCACCGAGGATCGCCGCGGTGTGGCCCCCGCCCCCAAAGGTGGCATCGACGATCACGCCGGGGCCGACCGGCGCCATCAGTCGGGCTACCTCCGAGACCAGGACCGCATCGTGGTAGGACGGACCCACCGTCAGCCTCCCGGAGCGCTGGCGCCAGAATGGAAGCGGGCGGAGTTCGGGGCATTCCACATGGCATCCGGGAGGCTGACGCTGGGCCAGCCTGGAGATGATGAATCGCGGGTGACACTCAGATCCCCTCCTCACTGAGCGCCTCTTCGATGTCTGCGTACAACTCGTCGGCCTGTGAGGACAGCTCGACCCAGGTGGCCGCATCCCAGATCTCGACTCGATCCGCGACCCCCACGACGGCCACGTCCTTGTCGAGGCCGGCGAAGGAGCGCAGGGGAGGCGAGATCTGGATGCGGCCTTGCCGATCGAGCTGCTGGTCGTTGGCCGACCCGAAGAACGACCGGGCGTAGTTGCGATTGCGCCGGTTGGTTCGGGGCAGCCGGTTGACCTTGGTGACCTCTTCTTCCCAGCGGTCGATGGGGAACACGTAGAGGCACCGTTCCTGACCCTTGGTGATGACGATCCCCTCGCCGAGACGATCACGAAAGCGGCTGGGCATGACCAGCCGTCCCTTCTCGTCCACGCTGTGCTGGTACTCGCCCAGGAACAACGGCCCCGCACCTTTCCCATGCCACCGTGGTGGCGCTGCTGGGGGAGGGCCTGCGACGGCGCCTCCCTTGGTCTCCACTGCGCCCCACTTTGCTCCCTAATCCCCCACTTGTCAACCTATTTCTCCCCCCGTCGCGCCACCATCGACCCCGGACCGGCCTCCCCGGCCCACCCGGTAACCTGGGGCGGTGCTCGACGGCAGAAGGATCTTGGTCACCGGCGGGTCCTCCGGGATCGGTCGGGAACTGACTCGCCGCTATGCCGCCGCCGGCGCCCGGGTCTGGGCCATCGGACGTCGCGGTGAGGCCCTCGATGAGGCCGTTGCCGATCTCCCCGCCGGACGGGCCACACCCATCGCCGCCGATCTGACCACCGATGCCGGTCGGCGGCGAGTGGCCACCGCCGTCGACCACGCCGGCGGGATCCTGGACGTTGTGGTGCACGCCGCCGGCGAGCTGGGGCCGGTCGGGCTGTCGCTCGACCATTACCCCGAGGACCACTGGCACCGGGTGTTCGACGTCAACGTCACCGCGGTGCACTTCCTGCACCAACGGCTGGCCCAGTCCTTGGCGGCCGGCGATCGCCCCGTGGTCATCGGAGTCTCCAGCACCGTGGGCCGGGCCGGCCGGGGCGGTTGGGGGATGTACTCCATCTCCAAGCGGGCCCTCGAGGGTTGGCTCGAGGTCCTCGACGACGAGTGGGACGGTCGGGTCTACAGCGTCAACCCCGGAGGGACCGCCACGCCGATGAGGGCCGCGGCCGTTCCCGACGAGGACCCCGCGACGATCCCCAGTCCGGCCGACATCGCTCCCCTCTTCCTGCGCCTCGCCCATCCCGAAGCCCCCGAGCCCTCGGGCGCCAAGCTCGAAGCCCGGGACTGGATCGGACGCGACCCCTGGGAAGGCCTCACCTGAGCCGGGACCCCGGCCGCCTATGCTGCAGCCAACAAGGAGAACGCCGTGCACGTCTTGATCGCAACCGATGGGACGCTGGATCCCAGCTTTGTCACCCCCTATGCCACCGGCCTCGCCGGCGACGACGGCCAGGTCACCGTGATCACGGTCGTCGAGGTCAACCGCAACTTGTTGCGCGACCTCAGGGCGATCTTCGGTGAACGGCCGCCGACGACCACCGATCAGGATGCCGAGTACGTGGGGATGCGGACCAGCCGCTCCGAGACCCCGGCCGGATGGCCCGGGGACGAGGAGATGATCAAGCGCTATCTGAGCGATCAGAGGGACAGCCGCACCGGCGATCTGGTGGCGTCGCTCCGGGACGCCGGCCTCGAGGTGGCGGTCGAGGTCAGGGAAGGCGAAGACCCGGCGGTCGAGATCATCGAGGAGATCCGCCGCAAGAACATCGACGTGGTGTGCGTTGGAGCCAAGGGGCGCGGGATCTTCGACGGGTTCCTCGGCTCGACCGGCACCAAGCTGGCGCGCCGGGCCCCCTGCCCCGTTCTCGTGATGAGAAGCGAGTGATGACCGACCCGCAGTCCCTTCCCGAGTCGCCCGAGACCGCCGAGCCGGCTCCGCCGCCGTCGCGGCCGCGCCGCTGGCTGGGTCCGGCGCTGTTGCTGCTCTTCGTCGTGACGCCGGTGCTGGTCCTCATCTTCTCGAACACCGAATCGCGCCGGGTCGAGTTCGCGTGGTGGGAGTGGAATGCCCCACTGTGGCTGATTCTCGTGGTGACGTTCTTCGCCGGGGCCGTGATCACCCGGGCAGCCACCTGGTACTTCCGTCGCCGGCGGCGGCGCAAGAGGACCGCCGAAGGGGCCTAGAAGCCGGAACCCTCGAGAGCGAGGGACGGCAGATAGGGCTGCCAGCTCGGGTCGGGAGGGCGTCCCAGCCCCACCAGAAGCCACCCGTGCTCCCGGGGTGCTCTCGGCCGGCGCCGGAGCCGGAGCCCCGACTCCCCCGGCGTTCGGTTGCCCTTGCGGGTGTTGCAGCGGCGGCAGGCCGCCACCACGTTCTCCCAGGTGTGATCCCCACCCCGGCTGCGGGGGACCACATGGTCGAGGTTCTCGGCGGGATCACCGCAGTACTGGCAGGCGTGCCCGTCCCGGGCGAACACCGCCCGCCGATTGAGGGGCACCCGGCGCCGATACGGCACCTTGACGTAGCGAAGCAGCCTGATCACCGACGGCACCGGAATGCGCATCCGTTCGGAGGCCCAATGCCCCCCGTTGGATTCGATGAGTTCGGCCTTGTCACGCACCAACAGGACGACGGCGCGACGGGCCGACACGACCGAGAGCGGCTCGTAGGTGGCATTGAGCACCAGGGCCTGTGGCATCGGCGCGCAGCCTACCAGGGGGTGCCTCCCCGGCCCGCTGCTACTACTCTGGGTATCAACCAGACGCTCTCCGTAATGGTGGTGTCCCCGAGGAGGTCCCGATGCGGGTCGTCGGCTACATCAGGGAATCCCAGGACCCGGACGAAACGCGCCCGGCCTTCGCCCAGCAGGAAGAGATTCGCCGCTGGGCCGGAGACCAGGGCCACAGCCTCATCGCCATCTGCCAGGATGTCCGGCATCCGGGCCGCCCCCTGGGCCACGACGGCTATCTCTCCCTGCTCGGCGTGGTCGACGGAGCCCGGGTCGAAGCGGTCGTGGTGCCCGGTCTCGAGACCCTTTCGGCGGATCATGTGGTGCAGGAGATCATGCTGTGGGACCTCCGGTCGCGCGGCGTGGCGGTCTTCTCGACCCGTGAGGCGGAGATGGCAATCATCACCGGGGAGGCTCCCGGCCCGACCCGCATGTTCATCCGCGACGTCCTCGACCGAGTCGGCGAGTACGCCCGATTGGCGGGGTCCCGACCCCTCGCCGGGCCCGGTGCCGCCGAGGTGATCGTGCAGTTGTTGCCGACCGTTGCGGCGGGAGGGCCGGATCCGCTCAGCGACTCCGAATAGCGGCAACCGTCGCCCGGGCCGCAGCAAAGGCCCGATCGGCCACGACCACCGCCGCCCCGGCGCTTCGGCGACCGTCGGGATCCTCGAGGACCACGGTCACTACCTCGCTCCCGGCCGTCCGCACTGCATCCACGGACACGATCGTGGGCGGATCTCCGACCGCCAGCGCCCCCACCGCTTCGGTCACGGCGCCGAGCAGGCCCTCTTCGCTGGCGACGCCTTCGACGGTATGCGACTTGCCGTCGGTCGCCGTCGCCGTCACCGCCACGGCGTCGGCGGTCTCCGAGATGGAGATCGACGCCAGATCGAAGCCGGCCGGCGGTGGTGCGGCCGGGCCGGGGATCGCTTCGGCCTCGATCTCCGCACCGGTCGCCACCTCGTCTGAGGCCGTCGATACCGGACTCGGCGGCGGCGCCTCCGGAGGCGGAGGCGGCACGAACACCATGTCGTCACCCGCCGCTCCGTTGCCCGCCGGGCTTGCCGGGGGCGCCGGTTCGTCACCGGGGGTGATACGGGATCGCAGGCCGTGGGTGGCCAGCACCCGCTGCACTTCGACTCCGACCACCCGCCCGTCGGCATCGGGCGCCAGCGTCACCCGCACCCCGGAGGGAGAACCGCTCCTCTCATCGATGTCCGCCTCCGCCACCCCGGTAATTGCCAGGAGCGCCTCGCGCAGACTCTGCGTCGCCATCACTCCCCTTTACATCGCCCTGTGTCTCTGCCGCCACCGAAGGTAGGCGATCACGTCGGATGCTTCGACCGCCGCGTCCGGAGATCCGTACGCCGTGGCGATCCGCCACTCCAGATACACCCGTTCCGGTGGTGGCACTAATAGTAGCCGGTATCGCCACTCTTTGCATCCATGAGCCCGGGCCGCCCTCACCCCCTCCCCCCACAACCGGGGGCGGCACACCACGGCGAGCAACACCCGGAATCGCACCCGGCGATTGTACGGCTGCAGAAACACGACGTGCTGATAACCTGACCGACGCCCCGAAGGAGCAATCGTGACAGCACCACCCGTCAGCACCGAGGATCTCGGCTGGTTCTCGGATCGATTCCGAGCCATCGCCGGCAACATCGAGAAAGTCATCCAGGGAAAGCGCGAAGTCGTCGATCGCATCGTGCTCAGCCTCCTATCGGGGGGTCACGTGCTCATCGAGGACGTGCCGGGAGTCGGCAAGACGCTGCTCGCCAAGTCGCTGGCGAGGTCCATCCACTGCAGCTTCCAGCGGATCCAGTTCACGCCCGACCTCCTCCCCTCCGACGTCACCGGGGTCTCGGTGTGGGATCGGGAACGCAACGGCTTCGTCTTCCGACCGGGTCCGGTGTTCAGCAACATCGTGCTCGGCGACGAGATCAACCGGGCCAGCCCCAAGACCCAGGCGGCCCTGCTCGAGGCCATGGAGGAGCGGCAGGTGACGGTCGACGGGGTCACCCGCGTCCTCGAGCCCCCGTTCATGGTGATCGCCACCCAGAACCCGATCGAGCACGAGGGCACCTACCCGCTGCCCGAAGCACAGTTGGATCGCTTCATGATGCGGCTCGTGATGGGCTACCCCTCGCGGGCCAAGGAACTGGAGATCCTCGATACCCATGGGGTTCGCTCCACCTTCGAGGAACTCCAACCGGTCGTCACCCAAGAGGACGTGGTTCGCATGAAGGACATCGCCAGCCGGGTGTTCGTGTCGGATCCCGTCAAGGAGTACCTCGTCGACACGGTCGAGGCGACGCGAGACGACCCCGATCTGCTCCTCGGCGCCTCTCCCAGGGCGACACTGTTCCTCCAGCGGGCGGCCCGCACAGGAGCCGCCGTCGAGGGTCGCCACTACGTCACTCCCGACGACGTCAAAGTGCTGCTCCGGCCCGTCCTCACCCATCGCCTCATCCTCAGGCCGGAGGCCCAGATGCGAGGCTCCGATCTCGGAGACATCGTCGACGGCATCGCACAGGGAATCCCGGTCCCGGGGACCAGGGTCGGCGCCTGATGCCCAACGGTCGCGGGTGGGTGGCCCTGGGCGTGGCCACCGCCCTGACCGTGCTGTGGATCCTCTTCGGTGAGCTCGAGATGCTCGCCACCGCCCTGTTCCTCTCCGTCGCCACCGCGAGCGGCGTGCTGTTCGTCCGGTACGCCACCCCCAGCGTCGATGTCAACCGGCGGCTCCACCCGTTGCAGGCCCACGAGGGCGACCAGGTCGTCGTCGAAGTCGAAGTGACGGCATCGCGTCGAATCAGCAACATGTCGATCCGAGATACCGTCCATGGGCTCGGCGTTGCCCATTTCGCCGCGGCCAGGACCAGCCCCGGGCAACCCCTCGTGGCCCGCTACGAAGTCTTCTGTCGGCGCCGGGGCGCCTACCGGGTCGGCCCGGCGGTCGTCGGCGTCACCGACCCATTCGCTCTCGCCGACCGCTCCTCTGCCGCCGGCGCCCCCGATCGGCTCGTCGTCTATCCCCGCATCGACGAGCTGGCCGGTTTCCCGTCGGTCCGGGGTCACGATCCGGCCACCCAGTCGACCCGCCCCACCTTTGCGCCACACGGCGGCGAGGACTTCTTCACCCTCAGGGAGTACCAGGTCGGTGACGACCTCCGCCGGGTCCACTGGCCGACGTCGGCCAAGCGCGACGAGCTCATGATCAAGCAGCTGGAGGTGCCCTGGCAGGCCCGGGCCCTGGTGCTCCTCGACCAGCGGGCCGATCGCTACCGCGACCCGGAGGCCTTCGAGCACGCCGTGCGGGGAGCTGCCTCGGCGACCGCCCACCTGTACAAAGGGGGCTTCAGCCCCGAGTTGTGGGCCGGGGAACGTGCCCCGGGATCCCGATCGAGCGAGCGCTACTCCCAGGCGATGGAGCTGCTGGCCACCGTCCAGTCGGAGCCACACCTCGATCTGCGTCGCACCGTCTCACGGCTGCGGCGCAGCGGCGTCGGTGGCGGTGCGCTCGTCCTGGTGACCGGAGTCCCCGACGACGGCGTGATGGCGGCCTACCGGGTGCTCGCCAAGGACTTCACCTGCACCGTCGTCATGATGGCCGGGGGGCCTCCGCTCGAAGCCGTGGCCCCGTTCCAGCAGGCCGGCGCCGTCACCGTGGTCGGTCCCGCCACGGCCCACGGTTCGTGGGGCCCGGCATGGCGTACCGCAATGGAGCTGTCATGGTCTACCGCCTCAGCTGGATAGCCTCGCTCGCCGCCTTCGGGCTGGCGATGATCCGGCTCGAGACGCTGCTGCGGGCCAGCACCGACGGCCTGCCCTGGGAGATCGTGGTCCTTGCCGCGGCCATGCTCGGCGGTGCCATCACGTGGGCGGTGATCGCCTACCGTCTCGACTGGCGTCTCGCCGTGGTCATCAACCTGCTGGCGCTCACCGTGACCGTGGTGCGGATCGCCGTCCCCGACACCACTTGGTTCGTCCTCCCGACGCTCGACTCGTTCTCGGAGCTCTGGGTGGAGCTCGGCTATGCCCGCGACGTCATCCGCACCGGTGTGGCTCCCGTGATTCCGCTGTCGGGCGTGGTCGCCGTGCTGGCGGCGGTGTTCTGGGCGATCGGGGCCCTGGTCGTGTTCGGGCTCCAGACCGATCGGCCCTACCTCGCGGTGCTCACCCCGCTGGTGGCCTACCTCCAATTCGCCACCATGGACCGCGGACCCGGCGGAGGGTGGCTGGGTTCCTTCCTGCTGATGCTGGGCGGGGCCCTCCTGGCCGTGGCCTTCGACCGTCGCCGACGGGGGACGGGGGTGCTCACCTCGCCAACCACCCGCCTGGCGGTGATGCGGTCCGTGCCGTCTCTCGCCGTGACCACGCTCCTGGCCACGGTCGTCGTCGCCGTGGTGGGGACCAACGCCCTGGCCCAGTTCGTGCCCCGAAGCGGATACCTGGAGTGGCGAACCCAGTCGGGCCTCACCGGCGACTACTACGGGAGCGTCTCCTACAACCCCTTCGTCGGCATCCACCAGGGACTGGTCTCCCAGACCAACACCCCGGTGTTCGTGGCCGGGGTGGAGGGCGCCGTGGCGCCGGATCGGCTCTACTGGCGCCTCATCACGCTGGAGACGTTCAACGGCATCCAGTGGTTCTCGGACGAGCCGGAGATGAGCCGGCCGGGCGAGAACGACACGTTCGAGGATCCCGGCCAGGTCTTCCGCGGCCCGACCGACGAGATCACCCAAGACATCGTGATCCTGGCGCTGCAGATGGACTGGATCCCGGCCGTCTACGCTCCCGCCACCGTGACTGCCCCCAACCGCTCGGTGGAGCGCGGCATCCGGGTCAAGGACGACGCTTCGCTCCGTTTCGACGCCCTCTCCTACCGGGGCATGAACTACTCGGTCACCTCCCAGGTCCCGGATCCCGACCTCGCCGTGCTGGGGGCGGGGTCGGACGGCGAGCTCTCACCGGTCTTCGCCGGAGCCGCCGAGGACGGCGCCTACGACCCCGAGGATGCCGTCGAGGTACCGGAGCCGATGGACCTGCCCGATCCCGACCGGTACCTGGATCTCCCCGACGGGATCGACCCGGGAGTGGCCACGCTGGCTCGCACTCAGACGCGGGGCCTCACCACCGACTTCGAACGAGGCTTGGCCCTGGAGGCCTACTTCCGGACCCCGGGCCAATTCCGCTACTCGATCGACATCGAGCCCGGTCTCCGCGCCAACGACGTGGGTTCCTGGCTCCTCGACCCCGAGAGTCCGTCGTACCGCACCGGCTATTGCGAGCAGTTCGCGACGGCGATGGCGGTCATGGCCCGTGAACTGGGGATCCCCAGCCGGGTCGTGCTCGGATTCACCCCGGGCACGCTGCTCGAGGACGGCCGGGTCGTGGTGCGGGACCGGAATGCCCACGCCTGGGTCGAGTTGTGGATGCCGACCCAGGGCTGGGTGCGCTTCGACCCCACCCCGCGCGGCGATCGCGCCAACCCCGCCACCACCGCCGACCTCCCCTTCGACGTCGAGGCCTACTTGGACGTCCCCGAGCCGGAGAGGCTCTCGTTCGACGACTTCGCGACCGGGCGTCCGATCCTTCCCTTCCTCGAAGACGACCTCTCCGGCATCCCGCAGTTCGTGGGAACCGGCGGCGACGAACCGATCACCGATCGGAGCTTCCCCGGCTGGCTCTTCCTCGCCGGCCTGGGCCTGCTGGCGCTCTTCGGGTCGATCCCGGGCATCAAGTGGCTCCGGCGCCGCCTCCGCATGAAGCGGCTGGCGAACGGAGACATCTCGGCCGCCTGGCGGGAGATCACCGACCGCCTCACCGACCTCGGTCGGGCACCGGAGCCGGCTGCAACCCCACTCGAGTACGCCGCCGGGACCGACCGGTCGATGATCCCTCTGGCCGATGTCTACGGGCGGCACGTGTACGGGCCGGCGGCCGGACCCCCGGCTTCGTCGTGGCTGGCCATCCGATCACTGTCCGAGACCGAAGCTCACCTGATCTCCCGCTACTCACTCCCCCGGCGGATCACGGCCCGGTATCGACTGCGATCGCTCACTCCCCGGTGGTGGCGCCGGCTGCGAGGCAGTCGACAGA
This sequence comes from Acidimicrobiia bacterium, assembly GCA_041551965.1. Lineage (GTDB taxonomy): Bacteria > Actinomycetota > Acidimicrobiia > Spongiisociales > UBA11373 > JBFELU01. Next base: position 14,144 of record JBFELU010000035.1, on the reverse strand, counting down.
AGTGAGAAGGCGTGCTTTGGCTCAGCCCTCAGCTGCTTCGGACGTGACGTCGTCCTCCACCCTGCGGAGCATCTCCAGAAAGCGCTCCCGATCGAGCTCGAATCGGGTCACATCCTCCTCGACCTCGAGGGTGATCTCGTTGATCGCCACGAAGAACGCCAGCTGTCCCTCACGCAGAGCATCGAGCAGCTCGTCCTCGTCGGCGGCGACCCTGAAGATCGACTGGCCGTCGGTGACGAGCTTGACCTCGGCGAGATGCGAGTCCATGTCGGCGGTACGGCGCAAGTAGTCCCAGGCGCGACGCACCCGCTGCACCGACATGCCGTTGTCGAGGAGACTCTTGATCACGCGCAGCGCGACGAGGTCACGAAACGAAAAGAGGCGCCTGCGGCCGGGGCGGCCACCGGTGCTTTGGATCGACGGTTTGACCAGATCGACGCGGTCCCAGTACCTGAGTTGATGCGGCGTGGCCCCGGTGAGGCTGCACGCTTGCTGTGCCGTGAAGGCCTCCAACCCTCTCTCTCCCTCCACGCGGTCCGGGCTGTGCCCCCGTCGCCCCAACCATCGGTCCTATACCTTCGGTCGTCCGACTCTAGCCGCGTCTCCGCCAGCGCCGCTGCAGACGCGCGGCGACCGTGCCGGCCACACCCAGGCCGGCTCCGGTCCGCCGGCGCAGGATCGTGACGATCCACGCCACCGCGATCACCATGACGACGAAACCGAGCAGCGCCACGATGGTCGAACGGGTGAAGAAGCCCAGCATCAAGGCGGTTCCGCCGACGAAGGCCAACACGGCCCACTTGAGGTTGCGCGCCGACACGGCGGCCAGCGACGTCTTGCGGACGGTGTCCGCGAGTTTGGGGTCTTCCTCATAGAACTGGCGCTCGATTTCCTCGAGGATGCGCTGTTCTCTGTCGTCGAGTGGCATGAGCCCTCTCCGCCGGCCGTGTGAGCCGAGTATACCGCCGGGTCTCTTCAACAGGATCGGGGCATTCTGCCAATTTCACCCAGATAATTCGGGAGGGGAGTCCTCGCTCGACCGGTCCCGCAACAGCCGGGCCCGACGCACCGCCTCGTCCCCGAAACGCTCCCGGATCCGGTCGATCGCCGACTCGACCTCCTCCCAGGGCCGTGCGTCGAGAGGGAGCTGGCGCGGCGTCGACGACTCCTCGAGCAGACCGCCGCCGAGGCCGAGCAGCCGGACCGGACGAGGCCCTATCTCCGCCCGCGTCAGGAGATCCCGGGCGGCCCGGCCGAGATCGTGGCTGGTATCCAACGGGACGGCGAAGGTGTGGCTCCGGGTGATGGTGGTGAAGTCGTCGAACCGCACCTTCAACGTCACGGTGCGCGCTCCGTACCCGGCTCGTCGGAGTCGGAGGCTCAGCTTCTCGGCGTGGCGCAGCAGTTCCCGCTCCACGGCCTCGGCTCCCTGCAGGTCTCGTTCGTAGGTCAGCTCCACCGAGATCGATTTGGCGCCTCCGCCGGGCTCCACGGCTCGATCGTCATCGGCCCGCGCCAGGCGGGCCAGGTGAGACCCCAGCGATGATCCGACCCGCGCCTCCAGGGTTGCCGCCGGGTAGGCGGCGAGGTCTCCGATCGTGCGGATCCCCAATTCCTCGAGGCGGGCGTAGGTCGCCTCCCCCACCCCCCACAGCCTCCGCACCTCCATGGGGTGCAGGTAATCGAGCTCGCCACCCGCCGGCACCACCACGACCCCGTCCGGCTTGGCATCCTCGCTCGCCAGCTTGGCGATGAGCTTGCTGGTGGCGACGCCCACCGAGGCAGGGAGCGAGGTCGCCTCCCGGATCTCACGCCGCAACCGCTCTGCGGCCGCTTGCGGTGATGGATCGGGAATGCCGGCGATGTCCAGGAAGGCCTCGTCGACCGAGAGCCCCTCGACCAGCGGTGTGAAAGCGTCGAGCACCTCGAAGACCCGCTGTGAGGCGTTGCGGTACAGGGAATGATCGGCGGGGAGGAATCGGGCCTGGGGGCAGAGGCGCCGCGCCTGCACCCCCGGCATGGCCGAGCGGACACCGTGGCGTCGGGCCTCGTAGCTCGCCGAGGCCACCACGCCGCGCGGACCGATCCCGCCGACCACCACCGGGAGCCCCACCAATCGCGGATCCCGCAGGCGCTCCACCTCGACGAAGAAGGCATCCATGTCGACGTGGGCGATCGTCTCGGCGAAGGTGGCCACCGCGCCACCGTACCCCACCTACACTCCCCCGCCGTGCCGTCGATGGTGTATCTCGTTCGACACGGCGAGGTCGACAACCCCGACCACGTCGTCTACGCCGACCTGCCCGGCTTCGGCCTCGGTGCAGCCGGTCGCGCCCAGGCCGAAGCCGTCGCAGCGCACCTCTCCCATCGCCCGATCGCCGCCGTTGCCACGTCACCGCTGACGCGAGCCGTCGAGACCGCCGCCGCCATAGGAACGGCCCTCGAACTGGAGCCGGAGATCGACGATCGGCTGACCGAGTGGCGGCTGGGCAGGCGGTGGGCCGGCGTCCGATGGGAGGACCTCGGCCGGGCGTTCCCCGGCGAGCTCGACGCCTACCTCGACCATCCCCACCACCTCCCCTTCTCCCCGGAGCCGATCGAGGAGGTGGCCGACCGGATGATCGGATTCATCGCGGATCTCACCGGGCGCCACGCCGACGCCGAACTGGTCGTCGTGTCCCATCAGGACCCGATCCAGGCGGCCCGCCTGGCCCTGACGGGCCGCTCCCTGTCGGAGCTCCAGCACGACAAGCCGGGGCACGCTTCCGCCGTCACCCTCATACCCGGAAGCCCGTGGCGGGAAGCCGGCGTCTGGACACCCGACCTCCCGGCCTCGATCTTTCCCCCCATCCCTCAGGACCCGCCGGGCCAGTGAACGCGTGCGTCGTCGACGGGCATCATCGTCGCGCTCCCCGTGAGGATCGCCGCGGGTGGCTCAACCGACCCCCGGGGTGAGCATCGGCGATCCCTCAGGGGGCGCCCAACCGCCGCAGCAGCTCAACGTCCGTGTCGAAAGCCAACTCGGGGAGTTCGTCCAGGCCGAAGAAGCCGGCATCGTCGGCGTCGTCGCCCGCCTCGAGTGTCCCCCCCACCACGGTGCCCTCGAACCAGATTCCCACCGTGAGCTTGGCCGGATCGTGGAAGTTGGAGGCGACGTGGACCACCTGACCGACCTCGGCCACCAAACCCGTCTCCTCCAGCAGCTCGCGGGCCGCCGCGGCGCGGATCTCCTCGCCGTAGTCGACGAAACCGGCCGGGATCGACCACATTCCCGGCCGGGTCGCACCCGGTGCCCTGCGGACCAGCAACACCCGGCCCCGGTCGTCCCGGACCACCACCGCCGCCCCGACGCCCGGATTGCGCCAGTGCACGAAGCCACAGTCGGGGCACACCATGCGGGGGCGGTTCCCCATGTCGCGGCGTCCCAGCCGCGTCGCGCAGTGGGGGCAGAACGTGAACTCGCCGGGCCACTCCATGAGCGCCGACGTTATCGGATGCCGCCCGCCAAGCCCATAATGAGCGCCGTGTCCCGAGTCCCGCCGTTCCTGATCGCCGCCCTCGTGGTGGCCGCCTCCCTCCTGTGGGGGCTCCATCTCGCTCTCGATCCCGAACCCCTCTCGGCCGATTCGGCCGCAGTCGTCGGACTCTCTCTCGCCGTCCACGCACTCATCGCCGCCGCAGGCCTCTTGCTCACCCGGGGACGCTGGTCGCGTTGGCTGGCGCTCTCCGTGGCACTGGTGTTGTTCGGCCTGGGGGCGGTCACCCCGCTCGACGCCGGCGTCGTGGCGGGCCTCGCCTTCACGGCGGGAGCCGCCGCCGGATTGGCGGGACCGTGGCTGGCCTCCCGGCTCCGAGGGCGGCCCGCCGCCGACGGGCCCTCCCCCCGTGCGACCGGAGCCATCCTGACGGCCCTGGCCGTCCCGGGTGCGGTGGCCCTCGCCAATCCGGGTGGGCTCGACGCCGCCGGCTGGGCCGCGATCGGAGCCGGGGCGGGAGGCGCCTGGGCCCTGGCGGCGGGACGAGCCGTGGGGCTGTGGGGCCTCCGTCTCCTCCTCCCCCTCGCAGGGGCGGCCGGTGCTTTCGTCGACCCGATCCCGTCCGGCCTCGTCGCCGCAGCCGCGTGTGCGGTGCCGGCGGCGATCGCCTGGACCGTCGATCCCCCCACGACCCTCGAGGGGAGCCGCTTCCGTATCCCTCCGGAGCTGGCTCCGGCCGACGTCCTCCACAGCGCCGGGTACGACGAGGCGGGCCGGCCCCGGGCGGACCGGTCGTGAGAGCCCCCAACCCCTGGATCGCGATCCCGGTGCTGGCGGCCACGATCGCCGGTGCGGTGGTCGGATTCCAGGTCACCAGGGTGTCGTGCGCCCCCGAGTCCTGTCTCGGCGCGGCCGCCGGCATCGGGATCCTGAGTGCGATCGTGGCCTTCTTCGGCGTCGGGACGGTCGTGGTCCTGGCCGTCCGATCGCTGGCCGAGTGGCGGGAGCTGGACGCACGCAACACCGACCACCGGGATCAAGGCGGCGACGACGCGGAGCCGGCACCTCCCACCTGCTGAGACCGGCAACAGGCATGGCGCGGCCCCTCGTCGGCTCGACGCGGCGACGCGGCGATCAGCGCAACTCGAACCGCACGTGCTCCGGGCCGACCTCGGTGGTGGCCAGCGGGCGCACCGGTGTTCCCGGGGCCACGACGACGCCCGGTCCGGCGTTCAGTATCCCGAACACGGAACCGGAGGCTCCTGCGAACGACGCCTGCACCACCCACGCCGGTTCGGGAAGCAGGCGGCCCTTCCTATCCTCGAACACCAGCGTCGCCGCCCCGACCACGGCGGTATCGGGGTCCAACTCCACCGCGGCGGCGTCGACGTCCAGCGTCCGGACGCACAACTCGCAGAAGCCGGAAGGGGGCAAGAGCTTGAGCCCGCAGCCCGGGCACTCGGTGGCGCACACCTTGCCCGCCGCCAGATCCTCGTAGAAGCGCTTTCCCCCCATCCCCACGGTGTAGGCGTAGTCGAGGGGAATCCTGCCCGGGAACGAGCCGGCGCTCACCGAGGTCAACTCCACGGGTTTGACCGGAATGATCGCCGCATCGATCGCGGCGTCGGGCGCCACCGGCCGGAAGTACCGGATGTCGGTGATCGAACCCTCCCGATCGGCGGGCTCCTTCCAGACCGCCTGCACCCGCATGCCGATCTCGATGTCGTCGGGGTCGACCTCTCCCAGCTTGTGGACCAGGCCCATGTGGTCGCCGGCGCCGTCGATGGCGATCACGGCGAAGACGTCGACCCGCCCGTCGGGCAGCGGCGCGGAGGCCCAGTCGACATGGCTGATCGTGTAGGTCTGAACGATCCCGGTATCGGGCAGATCGAAGTAGCGGTCCACCGACCGGAGGTTGCACAGCTCACAGAACGAGCGCGCCGGAATCATCATGCGATCACACCCCGGGCAATAGGAGCCGCGGATCGTGCCGTTCGCCAGGCCGTCGAGGTACGTGGTGAGCGCAAGACCGTTGTCCCACGAATACGGCAGATCCGGCTCGTAACGGATGTGGGGCACCTCGTCGACGCTCTTGATCGCCGTCCCCGGAAGGTCCGCCGCGGTGATCTCGCTCCACGAGGAGGAGCGAGCCGACGCCGATCCCTCGCCGCTCATCACGACGACGGTGCCGACCTGCATCAGATCGCCCCAAGCCTGGGCAATGCCACGCCGGGCCTCGATGGGAACCTGTCGGGCGCCCGCCTGTCCGGTGAGTTGGAAATACAACTCGGCGATCTTCATCAGGCCGGTGGCGGCGATGGGGTTCCCCACCCCGAGCGCCCCACCGGAGGGACACATCGGGTGGGACCCGTCTCGAACGAACGCTCCCTCCTCCAGCAACCGCTTCACGGTCGCCCCCGATCGATCCAGCAGCAGGCCGTTCATGTGGTGGAGCGCCTTGTAGTCGAACGGGTCGTACGGCTCCCAGACGTCGATCTCCCGCTCGGGGCGGGTGATGCCGGCCATCCGATAGGCGTCCCCGGCGGCCATCGCCACGTAGTCGGGGAACGCCAGGTCCCGGGTGCACCAGTAGGCGGTGTCGAGACGGAACCCGACCCCGTCGATGTACGCCGGGGTCATGCCGCGAGCCCGCGCCACATCCTCGGTGGCGAGGACGATGGCGGCCGCCCCGTCGCTGGTGGGACTGATGTCGTAGCGCTTGACCGGCCACGAAAGAACCTTGGAATTCATGACATCGTCGATGGTGATCTCCTCGCCGAGCTGGGCGGCAGGGTGATCCAGGGCATTGCGCTTGTGATTGACCGAGACCTGGGCGATCTCCTCCTCCGTGTAGCCGTAGGTGTGCATGAACCGGGCCATCTCGAGCGCAAAGATGTGGATGAGTGTCAGCTCGAGCGGCTGCTCCGTGGTGTGATCGAAGATCGTCAGAAAGGCCCCGGCCGGATGGGGCACGGGTGGCGACATCTTCTCCTCGGTGACCACGAGGCAGGTCCGGAACTTGCCGGAGGCGACGTGCATCCAGCCGTGGATCGGGCTGAACACCCCGGTGCCCCCACCAACGAAGTGGCGGGAGTAGGGCTTGCCGGTCGCCCCGGCGCCGGCGATGAGATGCTCGCCGTTCATGTGTACCCCGTCGAACGCATCGGGCGCAGTCCCCAGACAGACGGCATCGATGTCGTCGATCGTCATCCCGGCATCGGCGAGCGCCATCTCGACCGCCAGCGCCGCCAGCTCTCCGGGGCTCTCTTCGGCGCGCCGCACAAACCGAGTCATGCCGGCGCCGATGACGGCAACGCGACCCATGGCTACCTCCTCTCCGTTCCCAGGATCGCCACCGCACAGGAGTCGGTGGGCAGACCCCGCCATCCGTGGACGAGCGCTGAGGCCGCACCATCCACCTGGTGGGCGCCGGCCTCCCCTCGCAGCTGCCGCACCGCATCCACGAGTCGGGCTCCGCTCGTGGCCTCGAGGAGGTCGCCGCCCCCGAGTGCTCCGCCGTCGGGGTTGACGACCCCGAGGTCGTCGACGCCGAGGGCATCCATGTGCATGAGCTGGCGGTGGGCGTAGAGGTCGGACACGTAGACGACGTCGATCACCGCCGGGTCGTCGATTCCGGCCTCGCCGGCCGCCGTGCTCAGAGCGACCAGCGTGCCCTCGGAACGGGCCAGGTCGCGCCGCTCCAAGACCGAACCGGCCGATCCCCAACCCGTCCCCAGCACGGGGATCGGCTTCGGGGCACCACGGGCTGCCTCCTCCGAGCCGACGACCACGCAGACCGCTGCGTCGGCATGGCGGGCGAACATGAGGTCGGTGAGCGGCGTCGCCACCGGCCGGGCGTCCAGCACGTCCGAGATCTCCAGCGAAGCACCGTACGGAGCGGCCGGGTTTGCCGTGGCCCGCTCCCGATTCCACCGAACCACCTCGGCCACCTCCGCGAGGTCGGCGGCCGCCGAGTCGAGGTAGTGCTGCATCTCGAGTGCAGCCAAGTAGTGCGGAGTCACCCCGAGCCGATCGAAGACTGGGTCGAAGGCGAAGTGGAGGAGCTCGTCTTTCTCCAGGATGTTGCTCGCCTTGCTGTAGGCCTCGACGACCAGCACGTCGAAGCGCCCGGTCTCGATCTGCATGACCGCCGAACCGAACCCGTGCAGGAAGTCACCACACACCGTGTAGACCGGTTTGCGAACCATCCCCAGCTGATCCGGCACGTACTCATCGGCTATGGAATAGCCCGAGACGAAATCCTCCTCGACCGAGACGGCTCCATCGACTTGGTCCGCCTCGACCCCGGCGTCCCGATACGCCATCCGAGCCGCGTCGGCGATCAACTCCCGATACGACAGGCCGTCGGACGTCGGGACCGCTCCGGTCATCCCGACACCCATGACCGCCACGCCCATGGTGTCTCCTTTCGGCACAGTTCGTCCCGAGCCTATCGGGACCGACGAACCCGGGGTCGACCACCGTCAGAAACGCGCGTAGAAGTCGTTGCCCTTGTCGTCCACGATGATGAAGGCGGGAAAGTTCTCGACCTCGATCCGCCAGATCGCTTCCATGCCGAGCTCCGGATACTCGAGCACCTCCACCTTCTTGATGGCATCCCGAGCCAGCACCGCAGCCGGCCCACCGATCGAGCCCAAATAGAAGCCCCCGTGCTTGCGGCAAGCCTCGGTGACCTGAGCGGAGCGGTTTCCCTTGGCGAGCATCACCATGCTCCCCCCCGCCGCCTGGAAGATGTCGACGTAGGGATCCATGCGCCCGGCCGTGGTCGGCCCAAACGATCCGGAGGCGAGGCCCTCCGGGGTCTTGGCGGGACCGGCGTAGTACACCGGGTGCGCCTTGAAGTATTCGGGCAAGCCGTCCCCGGCGTCGAGACGTTCTTTCAGCTTGGCGTGGGCGATGTCCCGCGCGACCACCATCGGACCGGTGAGCGACACCCGGGTCGCCACCGGGTGACGGCTGAGCGTCGCCAGGATCTCGGTCATCGGCTGCGTGAGATCGATCTCGACGGCCTCGCCGGGAAGCCGGATCTCGCTGACGTCGGGGAGGAACCGGGCCGGATCGGTCTCCAGTTGTTCCAAGAAGACGCCGTCGCGGGTGATCTTGGCCTTGATCTGGCGATCCGCCGAGCACGACACACCGATCCCGACCGGACACGACGCGCCGTGACGAGGCAGACGCACCACCCGCACGTCGTGGCAAAAGTACTTGCCGCCGAACTGCGCTCCAATGCCGGTCCTGCGGGTGAGCTCCAGCACTTGTTGCTCGAGCTCGAGGTCCCGAAAGGCTCGGCCACCTTCGCTCCCGGTCGCAGGGAGGGTATCGAGAGCCCGTGCACTGGCGAGCTTGACCGTCTTCAGCGTGAGCTCTGCCGAGGTCCCGCCGACGACGATCGCCAAGTGGTACGGCGGACAAGCGGCCGTTCCCAGGAGCCGGATCTTGGCATCGATGAAGGCCAGCAGGGATTCGGGGTTGAGCAGCGCCTTCGTTTCCTGGAAGAGGAAGGTCTTGTTGGCCGAGCCTCCGCCCTTGGTCACGAACAGGAACTCGTACTCATCGCCCGGTTCGGCGACGATCTCGATCTGGGCGGGGAGATTGTTGCCGGTGTTCCTCTCCTCGTACATCGTCAACGGCGCCAACTGGGAGTAGCGGAGATACGAGCCCGTGTACGTGTCGAAGATCCCTTGAGAGAGCGCGGCCGCGTCGTCGGCTCCCGTGAAGACGTCCTCGCCCTTGTGCCCGATCACGATGGCGGTCCCGGTGTCCTGACAGGACGGCAGCACCATGGCGGCCGAGACGTTGGCGTTCTTCAGCATCTCCAGGGCAACGAAGCGGTCGTTGTCGGAGGCCTCCGGGTCGTCGAGGATGTCGCGCAGCTGCTGGAGGTGCGAGGGTCGGAACAGGAACGAGACGTCCCGGACCGCCTCGGCGGCGAGGGCGCGCAGGGCCTCGGGATCCACGTGAAGGATCTCGCGGTCGCCCATCGGCCTCACCTCGACCCCATCCTTCGTCAGCAAGCGGTAGGGGGTGTCGTCGGGACCGACCTGGAACATGGCCTCGTAGCGAAAGCCGGGCGCGGCAGCCATCAGCAAACTCCTCTCGGCCGATGAGGGAATTCTAGGAACGGGAGGGTGCCGCCCCCGGCCCGGGTTCAGCGGGGCGTCCAGCCACTTTCGCCCTCCGTCACCTTCCATCCGAACCCACAATCGGCGCAGTAGTACTCGAAGCGGCGCAGCGTGTACTTCCTCCAGGTGGCGAGGCGCCAGAAGGCGTAGGCGGGGATGGCCACCAGATAGAACGCGGCGTAGAGGGCGCCCGGGGCAAACGCCAGGAGTGCGATGCCGAACGTGTCCCAACGCGCCCCGAAGAGCCTCTGGAAGTAGCGGTCGGTCTCGGGATCGACCCAGCCCCACATCTCGAGCATGACCTCACCGCCCCCGCAGTGAGGACAGGTACTGACCCGCTCGGCGGTCTTCACCACCCGGCAAGCGTAATGGACGGCAGCCGATTCACGCCGCGGCGAAGACCAGAGCCACGTTGTGGCCCCCGAACCCGAACGAGTTGGTCATCGCGACCCGGACCGGGACCTCTCGGGCCTCGTTGGGGACGTAATCGAGGTCGCAGTCGGGATCCGGCGTCTCGTAGTTGATGGTGGGAGGCACGACGCCGCGGTTGATCGCCAAGATGCACACCAGGGCCTCCAAGGCTCCCGCCCCGCCGAGGACGTGACCGGTCATCGACTTCGTTGAGGAGATCGGCACGGCCGGGGCGTGGTCGCCGAACACCGACTTGATGGCCGCCGTCTCGGTGGCGTCGTTGGCCGGAGTCGACGTGCCGTGCGCATTGATGTAGTCGATGTCGGCGGGCGCGAGGCCGGCGTGGTCGAGCGCGTGTCGCATCGCCCGGGCGGCCCCGGCTCCACCGGGCTGCGGCAGCGTGATGTGATAGCCGTCCGCCGACATGCCGTAGCCGACCAGCTCGGCGTGGATCTCGGCACCTCGAGCCACCGCGTGCTCCCGCTCCTCGAGGATCAGCGTGGCGGCGCCCTCCGCCATCACGAAGCCGTCCCGGTCGCGGTCGAAGGGCCGGCTCGCTCCGGCCGGATCATCGTTGCGGGTGCTGAGTGCCCGGGCTTGAGCGAAACCGGCCATGGCGAACTCGCAGATCGGAGCCTCGGCTCCCCCGGCCACCATCACGTCGGCGTCGCCGCGTTTGATGATCTCGGCGGCGTCGCCGATGGCATTGGCCGATGCGGCACACGCCGTCACCGTGCAGCTGTTGGGCCCGAACAGATTGAAGTCGATCGAGACGATGCCGCCTGCCATGTTCGAGATGATCTGGGTGATGGTCAGCGGACTCACCCGCTCGTAGCCCCGCTGGCGCATCGTATCGATCCCATCCTGGAATGACAGGATGCCGCCGATCCCGGACCCGACGACGACACCCGCCCGGAGGGCCTCGGGATCGTCCTCCTCGTAGGCGATCCCGGCGTGGCGAAGGGCATCACGGGTCGCCGCCCAGAACAACTGGTCGTAGCGATCCAGGCGACGGGCCTGTTTCCGCTCCATGTAGGACTCGGGGTCGAACCCCGGGACCTCCCCGGCGATCCGGCTCTTCAGCCCGGACGCGTCGAAGTGGGTGATCTCCCGGATACCGGAGGTGCCGGCAACCGCCGCCTTCCAGAAGGTGTCGGCATCGAGACCGAGAGGGTTGACCGTGCCGTAGCCGGTCACCACCACGCGACGCGACATCGCATCAGCCCCCGAGTTTGGCCATCACGACGTCGACGGCCTGGGACACCGAGACGATGTCCTCGGCTTCCTCGTCGGGGATGGTGACGCCGAAGTTGTCTTCCAGGGCCATCAGCAACTCGACGACGCCGAGGGAGTCGACCTCGAGATCCTCCTCGAAGGTGGACTCCATCGTGATTTCGTCACGCTCCAGGCCGAGCTCCTCGACGAGGAGATCGACCATCTTGGCTTCGACTTCCGACCGTTCCACGTTCCCTCCTCGATGATCGTGATCAGATTGCCAAACCGCCGTCGACTACCAGCACCTGCCCGGTGATGTACGAGGCGGCGTCCGACGCAAGATAGCGGACCGCCGAGGCCACCTCCCTAGGCGTCCCGAAGCGACCGGCGGTGATCTCGGCCCGGGCCGCCTCCCGGACGCCGTCGTCCAGCCGGGCGGTCATGTCCGTCTCGATGAAGCCGGGGGCCACGGCGTTGACGGTGATGCCCCGGGACCCGACTTCCTTGGCCACCGACTTGGTGAAGCCGATCACCCCGGCTTTGGCGGCCGCATAGTTTGCCTGACCGGGATTGCCGGCGAGCCCGGCGACCGATGCCACCGAGATGATGCGACCCCACCGGGCCTTGAGCATCGGCCGGAGCGCCGCCCGGGTGCACAGGTAGGCCGACCGGAGGTTGGTGTTCAGCACGGCGTCCCACTGCTCGGGGGCCATTCGCATCAGCAGCCCGTCGCGGGTGATCCCGGCGTTGTTGACGAGGATCTCCGGCGGGCCCATGGCCTCGGTGACCGCGGCGAACAACCCGGCGACCGCATCGCCGTCGCCCACATCGGCGCCGAAGGCCTCCGCTTCGCCCCCACCGGCGACGACGGCGGCCACGACCTCCCGGGCGGCATCGTCCCGGGTGTGGTAGTTCACCGCGACCCGGTAGCCGTGCTCCCCGAGTTCTTCGGCCACGGCGCGCCCGATTCCCCGCGAAGCCCCCGTCACCAGAGCCACCTTGCTCATCGGGTCACACTCCGGTGCCGTAGAGATCGATGTTGGGTTGCATGAGCTCCACTCCGGTGGCGGTGCTCTCCGGAAGTGTCGCCTTCGACACGGATACGGGTTCGACCCGAGACCCCCAGCGATACGCCACCGCGGCCCAGGTCAGCCCGCCTCCGAAGGCGGCGAACACGATGTTCGTCCCGGGCCGGACCCGACCCTCCCCGACGGCTTCGGCGAGAGCGATGGGGATCGTCGCGGCGGACGTGTTGCCGTAGGAGGCGATGTTGACGAAGACCTTGGTCGGGTCGAGCTTCAGACGCCGGGCCGTGGCATCGATGATCCGCACGTTGGCCTGATGGGGAATGAGGAGATCCACGTCGTCGAGCGAGAGCCCGGCTTCTTCGACCACTCGAACCGACGCATCGCCCATGGCCGAGACGGCCCGACGGAACACCTCGGGTCCCTCCATGACGATGGCCGTCTTCTCCGCTGACGAGGGAGCACCCTCCGTTCCCGAGCCGGGGACGCACAGGATGTCAGCGGCCGACCCGTCGCTGCCCAACTCGGAGGCCAAGATCCCGGCCTCTTCATCGCTGGCCTCGAGGACGACGGCGCCGGCGCCATCCCCGAAGAGGACGCTCGTCGATCGATCGGTGAAGTCGATCCAGTTGTGGAGCTTCTCGGCACCGATCACCAGCACTCGCCGGACCGATCCGGACCTGATCATGCCGTCGGCGGTCACCAGTCCGTAGAGGAAGCCGGAACAGGCCGCGTTGAGGTCCATCGCGGCAGCCCCGGACGCGCCGATCTTGTCCTGGACCATGGTGGCCGCACTGGGTACCAGCCGGTCGGGGGTGCAGGTGCCCAGCAGGACGAGGTCGATCGCCTCCGGCTCGAGGCCGGCGGCGGCCAGGGCATGGAGGCCGGCCACGGCCGCCAGATCGGACGTGTCGACGTGACTGATCCGGCGTTCCTTGATGCCGGTGCGGGTGGTGATCCACTCGTCGCTCGTGTCGGTGAGCCGCTCGAGATCGGCGTTGCTCAGCACGGCCGGAGGCACGCACTTCCCCCAGCCCGTGATCACGGCGTTCGGCACCAGCGGCTCCTTCCCTCCTGCGGCGGCATCATACGGATGCGCTCAACGCTGCGACGACCGGCTCGATATCGGCAAGCGACGACACCACGTGCACCGCACCGTCCTGTATCGACCTCCTGGCGAGACCCGCGGTTACATCACCGGGACCGATGTGGACGAATGCATCCGCCCCGGCATCCGCCATCGACCGCAGCGACTCCTCGAACCGAACGGGAGCCGTGAGCTGGCGGAGCAACATCGACCCGGCCCCACCGGTATGGGGGGTTGCCGTGGCGTTGGCCCACACCGGGAACGACGCTTCGCCGAAGGTGGCGGCACCGATCGCCTCGGCGAGGTCGGCGGCCGCCGGCTCCATGAACGGCGAGTGAAAGGCTCCGGCGACCTTGAGGGGCACGGCCCGCCGTATTCCGTGGTCGCGAGCGTGGGCGGTGGCCCACTCGATGTCCTCGATCCCGCCCGCAACGACCACCTGCCCGGGAGCGTTGAGGTTGGCCACCCACAGCCGGCCCCCGTCGGCTCGTCGCGCCGAAGCGAGTGACTCCGCTTGGCCCGGATCGGCGCCGATCAGCGCCGCCATTCCCGATGGCTCCCGATCGGCGGCGGCCGCCATCGCCCGGCCCCGCGCCGCCACCAGGGAGAGCCCGGTCTCGTAATCCATCACACCTGCGGCCGCCAGAGCCGTGTACTCACCGAGGGAATGGCCCGCCGCCCCCGCCGGCGGCGTCTCCATCCGGTCACGAAGGTGGGCCCACAGTGCATACGACACCGCGAAGAGGGCCGGCTGAGCGATCTCGGTTCGGGTGAGATACTCCTCGGG
>JBFELU010000034.1:0-25317 GCA_041551965.1 Acidimicrobiia bacterium | reverse complement strand
CTGGGGCAGCTGGCGTCGCTGCCGCGTGCCGCGATTGCCTCACGCTTCGGAGCGCCGGGCCTGGAAGCACATCGCGTCGCCGCCGGGGAGATCCGCTCGATCGTCGGGAGAGAGATCCCGAGTGAGGTCTTCGTCGAGGATCGCTTCGAGCCGCCCCTCGTGGACTTGGAGCGATCCGCTTTTGCGGCTCGCTCCCTCGTCGCCCGTCTCGGTGGGGGAGGCTGGCATCGTCTCGTCATCGAGGCCGAATCGGCGCAAGGGGTGCGGAGGGATCGGACCTGGAGGAGCAACGACCCTTTCACCGAGGGCGAACTCGTCGAGCGGGTCCGATGGCAACTGCAAGCCTGGGTCGAGTCGGGGGGCGTTCCGGGAGGACTGGTTCGGCTCCGTCTGGTTCCCGGTGATTTCTCCGATCGGGGGCGCCAGTTGCGCCTCGACGAAGACCCCGTCTCCGAACTCGAAGTCGGCCGGGCTCTGGCCAGGGCACAGACGCTGCTGGGGTCGGATGCGGTGCTCCAGGCCCGACCCCAAGGGGGGCGGGAGCCCCGCGAGCGCGTGCAATGGCACCGATGGGGGGAGGAGGTCCCCTCGCCGTCTCGGGATCCCGAGGCACCCTGGCCGGGGGCGCTTCCTTCCCCCGCCCCTTCGCTCGTCCCGCCCGATCCGCAGCCCTTGGAGGTGGAATGGGAGGCGGGTTTCCCGACCCGGGTACGACTGGGAAGCCGATGGGAGTCGGTGCTCACCTGGGCCGGCCCTTGGCGCAACACCGGGCGCTGGTGGGAGGGTGAAGAACCCTCGGATCGATACCAGATCGTCACGTCGGCGGGTGCCCTCCTGTGTGAAGTGCGAGCGGGGCGGTGCTTTCTCACCGGGATCTACGACTAGCGACCATCACCACCCGCCTACGCTGTCGCCATGACCTTCATTCCCTTCGCCCTCGAGGAGTTCATGTCCCACTTCGAGCAGGAAGTGGACGTCAACCTCTCCGAAAGCGGGGTCCACCCGCTCACGCTCGGTGAGCTGCTCGAACTGGCCGGATCTTCTCCGGAGGCGCTGGCCTCCATCGATCTCAACTACCCCCATGTCAACGGGATCCCCGAGCTTCGGGAGGCCATCGCATCTCTCTATGGGGCGGACCCGGATCAGGTGCTTGTCACGGTGGGAGCCATCGAAGCCAACTATGCGGTGACGAGGGCGCTGGTGGATCCCGGCGGCGGCATCGCCGTCATGATTCCCAACTACCTCCAGATCTGGGGGGTCGCCCGCAACCACGGTGCTCGTCTCTCCACCTTCGGGCTGTCGCCCACCGACGGCTGGCGTCTCGACCGGAGCCAACTCGCCGCGGCGATGACCCCGGAGACCCGGATGGTGGCCGTGTGCAACCCGAACAACCCCACCGGCAAGGTGCTGACCGCTGACGACATGGATGCGGTCGTCGGGGCCGCCGAGGGCGTCGGCGCCTGGATCCTCGCCGACGAGGTCTATCGAGGGGCCGAGCGGATCGGCGAGGCCGAGACCCCGTCCTTCTGGGGCCGCGGAGACAGGGTCGTGGTCGTGGGGAGCATGAGCAAGGCCTACGGGCTGCCGGGCCTCCGGATCGGTTGGGCTGTCGGTCCACCCGACCTGATCGAGGCGGCGTGGAGGCGCCACGAGTACACGACGATCAGCGCCTCGATGCTGGCAAATCACCTCGCCGTGCTGGCCCTCTCGGATCCGGTCCGCGACCGGCTTCTCGAGCGAACGCGCGGCTACATCCGCAGCGGCTATCCCGTGCTCCAATCTTGGGTTGAGGACCATGCGGGCCTGCTCAGCGTCGAGCCCCCGGATGCAGCCGCGATCGCTTTTGCCCGCTACCACCTCGATCTCCCCTCCGAGGAGCTGGCGCAGCGCATCAGGCACGAGCAGCGCGTGCTCGTCGTACCCGGTGTGTTCTTCGGGATCGACGGCCACTTGAGGATCTCGTTCGGTCTTCCCCACGACTACCTGATCGAGGGTCTCGACCGGATCGGAAAGGTCCTGGCCGCCTCGGCCTGACTCCGATGGGTCTACGCTGCCGATCGATGGACAAACACGACTGGGACCAGCGTTATCGGTCCAAGGACCTTCCCTGGGGTGTGGAACCGAACGGGTTCCTCGTCGGCGCGGTCGCCGACCTCCCTCCCGGTCGGGCGCTCGACGTCGCCTGCGGCCAAGGGCGCAACGCCGTCTGGCTGGCGAGCAAGGGGTGGGAGGTCGTTGCCGTCGACTGGTCCGAGGTGGGTCTCGATCAGGGTCGAGCGCTGGCCGCCGATGCCGGGGTCAACGTGGAATGGCGGTCGGCCGATGTGCGGTCCTGGACCCCGCCGCGAACTGCCTTCGACCTCGTCATCGTCGTCTACCTCCAGATTCCGGGGGCGGAGCGTCACGCCGTGTGGCGAAATGCGGCGAGAGCCGTGGCTCCGGGCGGCCGTTTGGTGGTCATCGGGCACGATTCGGCGAACCTCACCGAGGGTCACGGCGGTCCGCAGGATCCCGCGGTGCTGTTCACCGCCGATGAGGTGTCCGGAGCCGTGGGGGACATCGTCGAGGTGGTTCGCGCCGAGCAGGTTCTCCGGGAGGTGGTGACGGAGGAGACGACGGCGCAGGCCGTCGACAACATGGTGATCGGAGTGGCCTAGATCCGGACTAGACCCGGATCTGCTCCCAGGTGCCGGCGACGGCGGCGTAGGCGCGGTCACGGAGATCGTTGAGATCCCTCGCGGTGAGCCCGATCGTCGGGATCGGTTCGTGGACCACCATCTTCACCACCCCGGGACGCACGATGTTGCTGCCCGGCGGCCACACTCGCTCGGTTCCGGCGATCGTGATGGGAACCACCGAGAGCCCGTTGTCCACGGCGATCCGGAATGCCCCTTTCTTGAAGGGGTGCAGCTCTCCGTCCTTGCTGCGGGTGCCCTCCGGGTAGATGAGGAGGGAGCACTCGAGGTCGACCACCCGGGCCACCTGACGGTTGATGGCGCGGTGAGCGGTGGCGCCCGCCCGGCGATCGGTCTCGACGATCCCGATCGAGCGCATCGCCGAACCGAAGATGGGGATCTTGAACAGCTCCATCTTGGCGAGGAACCGAATGGACACCGGCATCATGGCGATGTGCAGCGGCGCGTCCAGGTTCGAGAGATGGTTGGACACCAGCACGTAGGATCCGTCGGGGTCGAGGCGATCGGCGCCCGTCGTGTCCAACTTCACCCCGGTGATGATGAGGAACAACCGTCCCCAGCTGCGCATGACCGGGGTGATCTGCCGGGAGCGATCGTTGATCCGGGTCAGCACGATCAGGTACGACCCGGCCAGGACGGTGTAGAGAGCGATGACGACCAGTCCGCAGACGCTGCGGACTGCGTACCAGGCCGTGCGCAGCATGAAGGTAGGCTACCGAACCGCCCTTTCGGAGGAGCCATGAGCAACGTTCTCTTCGAGCGCGATGGTGCGGTCGCGACGATCACCTTCAACCGTCCCGAGCGGCGCAACGCCCTGACCCCCGACATGTTCGAAGTGTTGGCCGCCAGGTTGCGAGACGCCGATGCCGATCCCGAGGTTCGCTGCATCGTCGTCACCGGTGCCGGCGATGCGTTCAGTGCCGGGCTCGATCTGGTGGCGGCGATGAGCGAGATGGATCGTCTCGACACCCTGGCCTTCGACTTCGATCCACATCGCGAGCCGATCGTCGTCATGCAGGAGATCGACACGCCGGTCGTGGCGGCCGTCAACGGCGCCGCCGCCGGGTACGCCGTCGGGATCGCCCTCAACGCCGACATCCGGGTCATGGCCCGAAGCGGCCGCCTCATACCGGCGACGAAGCGCAATCTCGTTCCCGAGAGTGGCGACACCTACCTGCTGCCTCGGCTGGTCGGCTGGGAGCGGGCTGCCCGCTTCTACTTCCTGGGGGAGGACCTCGGTGGGGAGGAAGCGTTCGCCGCCGGGATGGTCTCGGAGCTCGCCGACGACGCCGAGGCCACCCGGGTCCGGGCTCGGGAGCTCGCCGGGCAGATCTCGCGTATGCCGCCGCGGGGGGTCCAGTCGGCGAAGCGCATGATGCGGGCCGGGCGATCCGACGAGTACCCGGCGCACGTGCAGCGGGTCCTCCTCCAGTTGCTCCCACTGTTCCGCACCAAGGACTTCACCGAAGCGGTGGCGGCGTTCCTGGAGAAACGGCCTCCCGAATTCACGGGCGAGTGAGGGAGTTTCCGGCGGCGCGAGCCCGGCGTCTCGCCGTCGCCGCCCAGGGTCTCCACCGGGATCGCCCCGCCGGCCGCGTCGATCTCCGGCACCTGCGCAGGGCGTTTGCCGACGTGGCGGTGGTGCAGATCGACTCGGTGAACGTGCTGGCCCGGGCCCATCGCCTCACCCTCTTCTCGCGATTGGGGAACTACGACCCGGCACTCATCGCCCGGGCCTATCGGGCGCGAGAGCTGTTCGAGTACTGGGGTCACGTGGCGTCGCTGCTGCCGATCGATGACTGGCCGCTGTTCCGCCATCGTATGGAGGCGGTCGAACCGGGCCCCAGGACGAGGAAGCTGATGGAGGAGGAGCCGGGGTACATCGAGAGGGTCCTGGAAGAGGTCGAGGAACGGGGGCCGGTGACGGCCGCCGACCTCGATGATCCCGGCGGCCGCGTGGGGCCCTGGTGGGGTTGGGGCAAGGGCAAGGTGGCATTGGAGTGGCTGTTCGCCACGGGACGGATCACCGTCTCCGACCGTCGCAACTTCACCCGCTTCTACGACGTGCCGGAGCGGGTGATCCCAGAAGAGGTGCGGGGACGCACGGCGCCGGATGCGGCCGAGGCCACCCGTGCCCTCGTCGGCAAGGCGGTGCAGGCTCTGGGCATCGGCACCGCCGCCGACATCGCCGATTACTACCGACTCCAGACCGCAGCGGTGCGCGATGCGCTGCGAGACCTCGCCGACGAGGGAGGCGTGCGGCGAATCCGGGTCGAGGGTTGGCGCGACGTTGGTTTCCTCGATCCCGAAGCGATCGCGCCGCGCCGTCCGGCTCGAGGGAGGCTCCTCTGCCCGTTCGACTCGCTGGTCTGGTACCGGGAGCGGGTGGAGCGCCTCTTCGGGTTTCACTACCGCATCGAGATCTACGTGCCGGCTCCGCAACGGCGGTACGGCTACTACGTGCTTCCCTTCCTCCTCGGAGACAGGCTCGTGGCGCGATTGGATCTCAAGGCGGATCGGAAGGCGGGCATCCTGCGGGTTCCCGGTGCCTTCGTCGAGGGAGGTGTGGAGCCGGCCGAGGTGTCCGGGCCGCTCGGCGACGAGCTCCGCGCGATGGCGGATTGGCTCGGGCTCGAGGGGATCGCGGTCGGCGGCCGCGGCAACCTGGCTCGTCGGCTGCGCAGCGCGCTCGGGGGTAGCCTCCGGGCGAAGGAGGGCTCATGATCGACTTTCAGGATCGCGTAGCAATCGTCACGGGAGCGGGGCGCGGGCTCGGCGCCGACCACGCTCGCTTGCTCGCCGCTCGAGGGGCGGCCGTCGTGGTCAACGACCCCGGCGCATCCGTCGACGGGACCGGTGAGGAGCAGCGGCCGGCCGACGAGGTCGCCGACGAGATCGTTGCCGCCGGTGGCGCCGCCGTCCCCGATCATCACTCCGTCGCCGATCCGGACGGTGGGGCGGCCATCGTGCAGCGCGCCGTCGACGAGTTCGGGCGGGTCGACATCCTCGTCAACAACGCCGGGATCCTGCGCGACAAGGCGTTCCACAACCTCGAGTGGGAGGATCTCGACGCCGTCCTCGACGTGCATCTCAAAGGCGCCTTCTACGTCACTCAGCCGGCGTTCCGGCTCATGCGGGAGCAGGGCTACGGGCGCATCGTGATGACTTCGTCGGCCTCGGGGATTCTCGGCAACTTCGGTCAGGCCAACTACGGCGCGGCCAAGATGGGGCTCGTCGGCCTCATGAACGTGCTGAAGGTCGAAGGCGCCAAGTACGACATCAAGGTGAACACGCTCGCTCCGGTGGCCCGCACCCGCATGACCGAAGAGTTGTTGGGCCCGGTGGCGGGCAAGCTCGACCCTGCCCTCGTCTCCCCGGTGGTGGCGTACTTCTGTTCTGAGGCGTGCGCCTTCTCGGGTGAGACCTGGTCGGTGGCGGGCGGTACGGTCAGCCGGTTCTTCATCGGGCTCGCCGACGGCTTCTTCAAGAACCCGGAGACCGACGGCGCCCTCACCCCTGAGGATGTGGCGGAGAACCTCGAGACGATCAGGGCCGAAGACGGCTACCTGGTCCCCTGGTCGAGCCAGGACGAGCTGACACAGAAGCTCGCGTCGAAGCTGTTCTGATGTCCCGCGGGCTCCGGGAAGCCGCCCATGCCTGGATCGCCGGTGACCCGGATCCCGACACGCGTGCCGAGCTTCGGGCGGTCCTCGATGGGGGCGACGCCGCCGAGCTGGCGGAGCGCATGGGGGGAACCCTCCGGTTCGGGACCGCCGGAATCCGGGGAGTCGTGGGGGCCGGGTCGAATCGCATGAACCGGGCGGTGGTGATCAGGACCACGGCCGGTCTCGCCTCCTACCTGGCCGCCCGGGGTGCCCCCGGACCGGTGGTGGTCGGCTTCGATGGGAGGTCGTCGAGCCCGGTCTTCGCCGAGGACACGGTGGCGGTGCTGGCCGCGGCGGGAATGGAGGTGCGCTATTTCGGCGAGCCGGTCCCGACTCCGTTGGTCGCCTTCGCCGGGCTGGCCCTCGGGGCCGCCGCGGCGGTGGTCATCACCGCCAGCCACAACCCGCCCCGGGACAACGGGTACAAGGTCTACGACCGCAACGGCGCCCAGATCATCCCGCCGGTCGATGGCGATATCGCCGCCGCCATCGAGGCCGCTCCGCCGGCCGCCGACGTCCCGCGGGCCGCCGGATCTTGGTCGGCGCCCGGGGTGGAGCCGATCGGCCCGGAGATGGCGGCCGCTTATCTCGAGGGCATCGCCGCCCTGCTGGGGCCGGCGCCGATGCCGCGGCGACTCGTCTACACGCCGCTCCACGGGGTGGGCCGAGAATTGGCGGTGCGCGCTCTCGAGGCGGCCGGCCATCGGGAGATCCACGTGGTCGCCGAGCAGGGAGAACCGGACGGGAGGTTCCCCACCGTGGCGTTCCCCAACCCCGAGGAGCCGGGAGCGCTCGATCTCGCCGAGGACCTCGCCGTCCGCGTGCGGGCGGACTTGGTGCTCGCCAACGATCCCGACGCGGACCGCCTCGCCGTGTGCGTGCCGGTGGCCGAGGGCTGGCGGGCGCTCACCGGCAACCAGATCGGCGTGCTGCTCGCCGACCACGTGCTTCGCCGTCTCGACGCTCGGAAGCCGATCGTCATCAACAGCATCGTCTCGTCACCGATGCTGGCTTCGATAGCCGCCGACGCCGGGGCCCATTTCACTCAGACGCTGACCGGCTTCAAGTGGATCTGCAATGCCGCCTTGGATCTGGAAGGAGCGGGGGAGGGCCGGTTCGTCTTCGGCTATGAAGAAGCACTCGGCTACGCGGTCGGATCTGCGGTCCGGGACAAGGACGGCATCAGTGCGGCGGTGTGGTTCGCCGATCTCGCAGCAGATGCCGCCGCCTCGGGCGAGACCGTGCTCGACCGATTGGCGGCGTTGTACCGTCGCCACGGGCTCTGGGTGAGCACCCAGGCGAGCGTCGTGCGGCCCGGCACCGAAGGACTCGGGGAGATCGCTGCGGCCATGGAAGTCCTCCGGGAGCAGACCCCCGAAACCCTCGGGGGTCGATCGGTCACCGAGATCACCGACTATCGGGATGGAGCCGATGGTCGACCCCGCTGGCTGGGAGCCCAGGCCCTCGTCGAGTTCGCGCTCGGGGACGAGGGGAGGGTCCTGGTTCGGCCGAGCGGCACCGAACCCAAGCTCAAGGTCTACGTGGATCTCAAGGGGGTTCCCTCCGAACCGCTCGATCGGGCCGAAGCAGTGCTTCTCTCCGAGGCCGATGCCGCTGCTGCCGATCTCCTCGGATTCCTCGGACTCGGCTAGGGCTCGATCGTCCCCGCCGCCGGCGAATCCGGCCACCACACCAGACCCGGGAAGCCGTCGCGCTCCCCACTCCAGGGGGCGGGGACCGCCAGCAGCCAGAAAGCGAGCTCGGTGGCGATCGGGGCGTAGGAGGAGCGCAGGGAGGCGAATTTCTGCCAGGCATCCGTCGCCGTTCGCTCTGCCGGGTATCCGGCGCTCGTGAGGCGTTCGACGGCGGCCACGAACTCCCCGGCATCGATCCCGGGATCCGGGGTTGCCGCCCTCACCCGTCGCATGGGGTAGGCGACCTGGCGGAGACATGTTGCACCCTGTCGGAGCAGGAGCCGGGTCACGGCGTGATCGGCGGAGGGCCGGAGGGCCAGGTCGATGGCGGCGGCGTCGAGCACCCCCAAGAGCGCGATGACCCAGTGGTTGCGGGATCTCGGGAGTCGGAATTGGGCGAGGACGGGATACTTCATGTGGGTGTCGGAGACCTGGGCACACCACGCGTCCCAATCGGCGAAGACGGTCGGCAACCGGTGGACGGCGCCCGCCATGGTGAGGCGGGCCAGGATTTCGGGGCCCCACGGCGGGGTCCCGGTCCAACCCTCGAGCTGCTTCACCAGTGCTTCGCGCCGCTTCACCTCGGAGTAGAGGGCCGGAAGCCACCCGATCGTCAGGGCGACGAAGATCATCCCGGTGGCTCCCGCGGCGACGTCGAGTGCCGTCGGCACCGGCTCGGGCGTGGAGACGAATCCGAGCGTGAACACCGAGGAGCCGGCTTCTCGCAGGGCATCCCCGATGGTCGGATCGCCCCACGGCATCAGCAGCAGGGCGAACCCGACCACGAACGACCCCAGCAGCGCCCCGAGGGTGGCGATGATCACCGTGGGTGCCAGGAACCCCAGGAAGCGGTCGGCCGCGTCGAATGTCGGGAGCCGCACGGCGATGGCGTGGAAGAAGCGGAACCCGTTGCGCCCGATGGTGGCCGAGATGAGCGTCCACGACCGACGGGGCACGATGAGGATCTTCATCACCGCGATCACCGTGCTCACGACCAGGGCGAGCCCGGCGGCAAAGGCCAGCCATCGAATGATCGCCATCGCGGCCAGGATAGGGAACGCTCAGGTCCGTTCGGGGCCTTCGGCGAAGAGCACTCCGCGGAGCACGAGTCCACCGTCGATGAGGGTGCCCGGCGCGTTCGTGGGAGACTGCCCCGCGAAAGGAGGCGCCATGAGCGACAAGGTCTACCGCTGGGCGATCGTCCTGGCTCTCATCGTGATCGCGTTGGCCCAGGTCTCGCAGTCACTGAACAGCTACGGCATCGAGGAGCAACTCGAGGACCTGGTCCGCCTGCTCGGTTCGTAGGTCAGCCGACGCTGGCAGCGACCCGGTTGAGCATCTCGTCGATCTCGGCGGCCCCGATCACGTAGGGAAGCCGGAACCGGATCGCCACCGGACCCGAGGGCAAGGCGAGGAGTTCGTTCTCGAACATCCTGCCGAGCAACGCGTTGCGCTGCTCGCGGGACGGGAGTGTGCACGCCACCAGCGATCCCATGCCGCGCACGTTGTCGAACGCCCCGGTGGAGCGGGAGATGTCGCGCAGTCCTGCGACCAATCGGTCACCCATGTCGGTCACGTTGACGGCGAGGTCCTCCTTCTCGATGATCTCGATGAAGCGCCGGCAGCGGACCATGTCGGTGAGGTTGCCTCCCCACGTCGAGTTGATCCGGCTCGACAGAGAGAACACGTTGTCGGCCACCTCGTCGACCCGGGTCGAGGCGTAGATCCCGCAGACCTGGGTCTTCTTCCCAAACGCCACGATGTCGGGCGCCACATCGAGTTGCTGCCACATCCACGGTTTCCCCGAGGCGAAGAACCCCGTTTGGACCTCATCGAAGACGAGCATCGCCTCACGCTCATCGGCCATTCGTCGCAGCGTGGCGAGGAACTCGGCCCGGAAGTAGTTGTCGCCGCCCTCGCCCTGCATCGGCTCGATCAGGATCGCGGCGACCTTGTCTCCGTGAGTGGCGAAGGCGGCCTCGAGTTCGGCGATCGCCCGCTGCTCCTCGGCCTCGATGTCGTTGGCGATCCCCCCGTCGAGATCGAAGACGATCGCCGGGTTGTGCACTCTCGGCCAGGGGAACTTGGGGAAGAGACCGATCTTGTCGGGGAGGGTGTTGGTCACGCTCAGGGTGTACCCGGAGCGTCCGTGGAAAGCCTCGCGGAAGTGCACGATCACGAGGTCTTCGACCGGATCGGAGAACGAGGTGCGGCCGAGCTTGCGGGCCTTCCAATCGAAGGCGGTCTTCATGGCGTTCTCGACGGCCAGGGCACCGCCCGAGATCCAGAAGTGATGGGGGAAGCCGGGCGGGGTCACACGCGAGCCGAACGTCTCGACGAAGGCGGCCATCTCGGTCGTGTAGACGTCCGAGTTGGCGACCTTGGTCCCGGAGGCGCGCCGGAACTCGGCGAGGAAGTCGGAGTCCTCGAGCATGGGATGCCGGTACCCCATCGGCCAAGACGCAAAGAACGAGAAGGCGTCCAGGTAGCGCTTCTCGGTGCGGGCGTCGTACATCCACACCCCCTCCGAACGCTCGAGGTCGAGGACGATCGGATACCCGTCGACCAGCTGGTACTTGCGGAGGGTCTCGTGCACCATGTCCGGGCCGATCATCAATGCTCCCTTCTGCGCGGTTGGAGTCGCCTCGGGTGTCACCTACTGCCGCCGCGCCGCGACGGCGGATCCGCGCCAACCCTAACGACTCTCGGGGCGTGCAACGCGGGGAGGGCGGGGGCTATGCTCCGGCCGGCTCGCCGTCGAGGAGGACGCCCATGGATCTATCGGATTTCAACGGTTGGCTCAAGTTCATCCATGTGCTCGCGGCCGTCGCCTGGGTGGGCGGATCGATCTTGCTCCAGGTCTACGGAGCCCGTCTCGCGAAGGCCGGAGCGGAGGATCGCATCCGCTCCGCCAACGACTCGCTGGTGGCGGGAAACCTGTTTGCCGCAGCCGGCATCGTGACGTTGGCGGCCGGTGTCTGGTTGGTGCTGCGGGTCGACGCCTGGGACTTCGATCAGGCGTGGATCAGCATCGGGTTCGCCGGTGTGCTGATCGGAGCGGTGCTCGGTATGGCCTTCTATGCGCCGCAGAGGAGGGCGTTGATCGGTGAGCTCGAAGCCGGCTCGCCGGCCGCCGGCTTGCGCGGTCGACGCATCGCCTTGGTCTCGACGATCGAGACGGTCATCCTCGTGGTGGTGGTCTGGGCGATGGTGTTCAAGCCGGGGCTCTGATCCGGGCCTCGATCGTCGTCAGTCCACTCGATAGACCTGATCGTGGACGCGAGCGCGTTCGCCCACCTTGATGCCGACCTGATCACCCGACCTCGCCTCGGTGACGGCTTCGTGCTCCACCTGCATCTCGGCGATGGTCTGCGTGAAGTCGGTCGTGTGACCGACGACGTGAATCGTGTCACCCACGCTGAGCTCGCCGGCTGTGACCTCGACCGCAGCGACACCCGGCTTGCCGAAGTAGTGACTCACGACGCCGATCATTTCTTCGCCCATCGGTCCCTCCTTGGCCTCTTTCACCCTACGGGATCCTGCGGATGCGGGCGCCGGGGCTCCCGGGCTCGTGCCACAGGATCTCGATCCGGTCGGCCAGGTCGTCCTCGGTCACGCCCCCGTCCAGGAGCTCGACGTCGAGGGAGCGCTTGTCCCCGCTGCTCCGGGTGACCCGCCGTCCGTTCTCGGTCGGCGTGACAACCACCTCGAACCGTCCATACACATCGAATCGGATGGAGTCCATCGGCTCCCGACCGTAGTACCGTCGAGCGCCGTGGAACTCCCGGCAGCAACCCGTCGCGTGGTCGATGCGGCTCGAGATCTGGGGCTCGAGATCGACATTCACCTCTTTCCAGAGGGCACCAAGACCTCGGCCGATGCAGCCGCCGCCGTGGGGTGTGAGCTGTCGGCGATCGCCAAGTCGATCGTCTTCATGGTCGACGATCGGGCGGTGGTGGCGATCATCTCGGGGGACCGTCGGGTCGATCCCGACCGCCTGGCCGCGGCGATCGGGGGAGGGTCGGCCCGGCGCGCCACGCTGGAAGAGGCCCGGGCGGCCACCGGGTTCGCCGCCGGGGGGACGCCGGCCTTCGGGCACGAGGCGCCGGTAGAGATCGTCGCCGACCGGAGCCTGCAGCGCCACACGGAGGTCTGGTCGGCGGCCGGAACCCCCACGACCGTCTACCCCATCGGCCTCGACGACCTGGTGCGGGCCTCCGGCGCCCGCTGGGTCGACGTGTCCGCCTAGGACGGCTCGAGGGGCACGATTCCCGCCGGGTCGACCCGGAGTCGCACCGAGGCGCCCGGAACTGCATCCCCCCGTACGTCGATCCGTGTCCCCCCGACGTCGACGGCGAGCACGACGTGGTCTCCCCGGAAGGTGCGGACCCGGACGACCCCTTCGACGTGGCCCGCATCGTCGAGGATCAACGCATCGGGCCGCACGACGACCCGGACGAGCCCGTCGGGGACACCGGGGAGCGGGACGGTTCCGAGCACACCGAGATCGGCGAGCCCGCCGCCAACCGTCGCCGTGATGATCGTCGGGAACCCGAGGAACTCGGCCACGAACTCGGTGGCGGGCCGCCGCCACACGTCCTCGGGCAGACCCCGCTGTTCGATGCGGCCCCGACGAATCACGGCGACTCGATCTGCCACGGCAAAGGCCTCCGACTGGTCGTGGGTGACGTAGAGGGCGGTGATGCTCAATCGATCGAGCAGCTCGTGGATCTCCACGACCAGCCGCTCCCGAAGCGGTCGATCGAGAGACCCGAGCGGCTCGTCGAGGAGCAGCATCCGGGGTTCGGGAGCGAGGGCCCGCGCCAGCGCCACTCGTTGTGCCTGGCCGCCCGACAGGGTGTCGATCCGGCGCCGCTCGAAGCCGGCGAGCTCGACGCGCGCCAGTGCTGTCGCAACCCGATCGCGGCGTTCTGATGCCTCCATGCCGGCCATGCGGAGTCCGAACTCCACGTTGCGGCCGACGTCGAGATGGGGGAAGAGGGCGAAGTCCTGGAACACCACCCCGAAACGCCGGGAATGAGTCGGCACGTCGTCGAGGTCGGTGCCGTTCCAGAGCACCCGTCCGGAGTCGAGTCTCTGGAGCCCGGCGATGGCCCGCAGGAGAGTGGTCTTGCCGGATCCGCTGGGGCCCAGCAGCGCCAGGGTCTCGCCGTCCGCAACGGAGAGGTCGACGCCGGAGACCGCCTCCAGGTCGTCGAAGCGAACGGTGGCACCGAGGACGGCCAGCATCAGAAGCTCCCGATACCGGGAGTGCGAAAACGCTCGATCAGTGAGATGACGATCGCGGTGATGACCATGAGCACGACGCTGAGGGCCATGGCGCGTCCGAAGTTCAGCTCACCCGGTCGTCCGAGGTAGCGGAAGATGGCGAGCGGCAGGGTCGGGGTGTCGGGACGAGCCACGAAGGCCGTGGCGCCGAACTCGCCGAGCGATACCGCGGCGGCGAATCCGGCGCCGACCGCCGCCGCCCGGCTGACGATGGGTAGGTCGATCTCGCGCCACACCCTTCCCGGAGGTGCTCCCAGCACCGCGGCGGCCTCGCGCAATCGGCTCCGGATCGAGCGCATCACGGGAACCACGCTGCGGACGACGAAGGGGATCGCCACCAGCGAGTGGGCGATCGGGATCAGTAGCGGCCAGGCCCGGAGGTCGACCGGTGCGTCGAGGGCCACGATGAACCCGAAGCCGATGGTGACCGCCGACGTTCCCAGCGGGAGCATCAGCAGCGCGTCGAACCAGCGCGACGCTCGACTCCGGCGGTAGGAGATGACGACCGACGCGCTGAGGCCGATCACCAGGGCGATGAGCGTCGCCACCGCGGCGAATCCGAGCGAGTTGCCGACGGCCTCGAGCGGCTCGATCGCTCGGATCCCGTCGTCGTCTCCGAGTGCCCGGTACATGGCGAGCCCGTAGCCGGAGCTGCTGCGGAGGGAACGTTCGATGAGCACGGCGAGAGGTGTTCCCAGCAACAGCACCATCGACATCAGAACGCCGCCGACCAGTGCTCGCTGCCCGGCCGTCGCCGGACGGTGGGCGATGTCCTCTGCGGCCCGCAGGGGCTGCTCCACGGCGCGACGTTCCTGGTAGCGGCTGTAGGCGAGGAGGATGGCCGTCACCCCGATCAACTGGACGACAGCCAGCACGGCGGCTACCGGGAGATCGAAGAGCAGAGCCGTCTGGCGGTAGATCTCCACCTCGAGGGTCGCCAGCCGCGACCCACCGAGAATCAGCACGATCCCGAACGATGTGAAGGTGAACAGGAACACGATCGAGGCGGCCGCCGCCAGCGCCGGGCGGAGCAGCGGGAGCGTGACGTAGCGAAAGGCGCGCCACCGGCCGGCCCCGAGACTCCGGGCGGCTTCTTCGAGCCGCGGGTCGAGATGCGACCACATACCGCCGACCGTGCGAAGGACGACGGCGTAGTTGAAGAACACATGAGCGACCAGAATCGCCCAGATCGACCCGTCGAGGCGGATTCCGAGGATCCCTCCCGGGCCGAAGAGCGCCAGAAAGGCGGTTCCGACGACCACGGTCGGGAGGACGAACGGGATCGTCGCCGCGGCCCGCAGCAGGCGCTTCCCCGGGAATTCGTACCGGGCGAAGACGTAGGCGCCGGGCAGGGCGACCAGCAAGGTCGCCACGGTCGAAGCCACCGCCTGCCACGTGGTGAACCACACGACGCCGAGCAGGTCGCCCTCATCGAGGGCCTGTCCGAGAGCCGAGAACCCGAACCGTCCGTCCCGCCACAGCCCGGTCGCCACGATCGAAACGAACGGCCAGGCGAAGAAGATCACGAGGAAGGCCAGTGGGAGGCCGACGAGAGCCAGACGAGCCGTTCGGCTCAGCGCAGGACGATTGCCGTCCACTCCCTGATCCATCGCTCGCGGTTGGTCTCGATGACCTCCGGATCCATCAGCACGGGGTCGTCCGGCACGACCGTGTGGTCGACGAAGACCTTGGGAAGGGCTGCGTCGGTGTTGGCCGGGAAGACGAACATGCGCAGCGGGATGTCCTCCTGGAAGCTCCGGCCGAGCATGAAGTCGATGAGGGCCTCCGCACCCTCCCGATCGTCGGTGCCGCGCAGGACTCCGGCGAACTCGATCTGGCGGAAGCACCCATCGGCCAGCACCGCCGTCGGCGCCGTGTCGGTGGGCTCGGCGGCGAACACCACCTCGGCCGGTGGTGATGAGGCGTACGACACCACCAACGGTCGGTCCCCGGCTCCCGACCCTCCCGAGAAGACGCCGTAGTAGGCATCCTCCCATCCGGAGGTCACGGCGACGTCGTTGGCAACCAGGCCCTCCCAGTAATCCCGCCAGGTGGTGTCGCCGTCCTCGCCGAAGACGGCGATGGTGGCCAGGAGAAAGGCGAGACCGGGTGATGAGGTGGCCGGGTTCTCGACGACGAGAGCCCCGGCGTACGCCGGGTCGGTGAGTTCCGCGAGAGTGGCCGGAGGAGCGTCGAAGGCCGACCGATCGATGTTGATGCAGACGTCGCCGAAGTCGATTGGTGTGACGTGTGGGTCGAGGTCGAGTTCCGGCGCGACGCTATCGATTCGCCCGCTGCGGTATTCGACGAAGAGGTCGGCGTCGAGAGCTCGTGAGAGGAACGTGTTGTCGACTCCGAACAGGACGTCGGCGACCGGGTTCCCGGCGGCCAGGATCGCTTGGTTCAGCACCTGGCCGGCGTCGCCGCCAGCCAGCACCTCGACCCGCCAGCCGGTCTCGGCGGTGAACTGTGCCAGGATCTCTTGCCCGACGTCGAACGAGTCGTGAGTCAGGAGGGTCACGGTCCCCGGCTCGTCGTCTCCGCCGCACCCGGCCCCGACGACCACGAACACCGTGAGGGTGGCGATCAGCCGCCTCATGGTTGCGGGGCCCCTGTGTGGATCACCATGGCGACTCCTTGCTCGATCGACACGGAGGCGTGTTCGGCCGTCATCAGGTTGCTCACCCCTCGCGTGGATGCTCGATCGAGTGTTTCCCCATTCAGTTCCCAACGCAGCCCATCGGTGACGATGCCGGTCACCGGCCCTCCCACTGCCAGGATCGTGACCAGGTCGCCGACGTCTCCGCGGAGAGCCGCACGAACTCTGACGATCACCACCCGGGCATTCTCCACCCACCAATCGACCCTGAGACCGGCGAACTGCGCGGCGGTGAGCAGCAAGGCGTTGGCCAAGAAGTGATCGACTCGGTCGAGACTCGATCCGCCGAGCACCCGGACGGGACTCAGGTCCCGGTCCCGGACGGCCTCGAGCGCCAGTTCGAGATCGGTGGCGTCCTTGTTGCGAGGATGGGCTTCGACGGCGGCGCCGGCCCGGCGGGCCTCGGCAACGACAGCGGGGTCGGCCGAGTCCAGGTCGCCGACCACGAGGTCGACTCGGATGCCGATTCCGAGAGCGGCGTGGAGTCCGGCATCGGCCGCCACCACGAAGGCTCGTGGATCGATCAGGGCGAGCGGCGACCGTGGGAGCGGGTTCCCACCCGAGAAGATCACCGCCGGTCGGCTCACGTCTTCCTCCGCTGGCATTACCCAGTTCAGGTTCTACGGGTCGGCAGCGTGTGGGCTGCCCTCTCAGCTCGGCCTGCCTCGAGCTCCCCGGAGTCAGCCCAGGGTAACCGAACCTCAGCGGTCGATGCGGCTCCGGGACATGGCGTAGGCGGCTTCGAAGGCGGCCGCCGCCTCGGTTCCGAACACCTCGTGGCCATCGTCGCTGGCGTGGAACATGTCGCCGGCGAAGAGCGCGCGATCCTCCCAGAAGGCATCCCAGATCCGGCCCCGCGTGTATACCTTGATCGCGCAGGGGTGGCGGAGGGCGACCTCGCGAGCGGCATCGTTGAACGCCAACGAGCGTCGGGTGAGATAGGGGCGGAGGGAATGCGGTAGCCGGGGTATCGAACCGAGATCTCCCATTCCGAGCACGATCACCGAGCCGGAGACCTCCTCCAACCTCGTCACGATGTGGTCGAGTTCGCGGGCATAGCGGGCCACGCGCACGCCTCGGATCGCGTCGTTGGAACCCACCGAGACCACAGCGATGTCGGGGTGGAAATCGACGGCCGTCGCCAGCTGCCCCTCGATGATATCGCCGGCCTTGGAACCACCGACCGCGAGCGAGACGAGGCGCACGTGGTGTCGGTCGGTGTAATTGCGAATCACCCGGCGGATCCATACGTTGTCGAGTTGCTCAACGCCGGGAGCGGTCAGCGACGAATCGCCGACCGCCACGATCGTCAAGGATGGAAGATCCGGGTCACCGAACTCGCCGGAGACGTCCTGGTTGGGGAAAGAAGGGAGGTCGGATCGATGGGCGGCCCGGAGGACCTGACCGACGACGAAGGCGGCGGCGGCGGCCGGGATGATGGGAATCGACGCAACGACCCGCTTCGCGATCACCATGCGGCGGGATGCTATATCGGTTCGAGTACGAACAGCATCACGTCCCGACCGGAACGCCGGCGGTAATCCTCATAGGCCGGCCACAGCTCCACGAATTGCGGCCACAACCGATCGAATTCGGCGGGATCGGCGAGGTGGGCTCGATAACGGGCCCGGTGCCGGCCGATCTGAATGTCCGCCTCGGGCTCCGCGTGGAGGTTGTAGGCCCAGGCCGGGTGGTTCGACTGCCCGAAGTTGGTGGCGAGGACGGCGATCGCCTCTCCCTCCGCGACGTAGAGGAGCGGAGTGGTACGCCTTCGCCCGGTGCGCCTCCCGATCGTGGTCAACAGGAGGGTGGGGAAGACGTCGTGCCCGACGACCGTGAGCCAACCGCCGGTGAGCCGGTACAGGACCCGGTCGACCGGAGGTGCCACCCGCCGGGCGATCGCCGGGAACCAGGAACGGCGGCCCAGTCGCCTCAGAAGCTCCGACCAGGCGCTCACGACCGCCGGTGACCGACCAGATCCGCCGCGTACCAGAGCAGGGCGGCACCGGCGAACACGGCGACCGAGAGGAGGGCCTGGGTGTACTCGCCGTATGCGGCGGCGTAGAACATCAGAAGCGCTCCGGTTGTGGCGGTCAGGGCGCTCAGCGCCAGGATGGGCCAGGCGAGCCAGTGAGGGATCTGGAGGCCGCGCATCGACCCGGACACTAGCCGCAGGGGTGCGCCGCTACCGTGCTCCCGATGGAGGACTCGAGCTCACATCTCCCTTCGGACCCGATTGCCGAGGCGGTCGGGCGGGGCGACCTCGACGAACTCACGAGGCTCGTCGACGGCTTGTGTGCCGCTAGGGAATGGGGAGAGGTCATCCGCCTGAGAGATCGATGCCGACATGCGCTGGAGCGGGGTCTGCAGTTGTGGCCGGCCGCCGAATATGCCGAGTACCGGGTGGCGCTTGAGGCGCCCGCGGAGTGGGCGGGGTCGGTGATCAGGGAGGGTGCCGGCCGTTTTGCGCTCGGACCGCTGTGGGAGGTCGCCGCGTCCACCCATACGTGGGCCGAACTCGGTCCCGCCATCGAGATCGGTCCTGCCCGGACCATGGCCGCTCACGAACGGGTGATTCGGGGAGAAGACCTCTCCGATGATCCGTCCATCGACGACTCGATCCTGGAGATCCCTCTCCGGCTCGAGCCGTGGGAGCCTTCCTATCCGGTGGCCACTTATCGAGCTCGCGAAGCCGACTTCCCGTCCCCTCCGCCACCGACTCTGGGTCGCATGGGCCTCCCGCCGACGGGAGATGTCGCCGTGGCCGGGGAGGTCGGCGAGGCGTTGCTCGCCCTCGGCCGAACTTGGGCCGAGCAGTCCAACGGAGATTGCCGTGTGGCGGCGGTGCGCGGCGGGATCGGCGAGGCAGTCGGCGCGCTGGAGATCGGGGAGGTGAGTGTGGCGACCGTCGATCCGGCCATCGCCTTCGCTCACATGGCCTGGGCGGCCGCCTCGGGCGGCGCCTACGGGCGGAGGGCCGGGACGCCGGCGGGTCGCTTCGCCGCATGGTGGGCGGTGGCGGTCATTGCCGGGCTCGACTGGCCGGTCGAAGAGGGCAGGATCGGCACCGAGGTCGACCGGCTGACGTGGGCGTTGTGGCAGGCGCCCGGCCGGCCCATGGGCTGGCATCTTCGGCTCGCCGTCGCCGATGAGGCCGCCGGTCTCGGCTGGGCCATCGATGCCTGGGACGGCCACCGAGAGGACGACGATTCGGCCGAGTAGCGTCCCTTCGGTGGACGGGCCGACACTCGAGGAGATCCGGGATGCGGGGCGAAGGATCGCCCCGCACGTCCATCGCACTTCGCTGGTGCCCAGTCGGAGTCTGAGCAACCTGCTGGGACGGCGGGTTTCGCTGAAACTCGAGCTCTTTCAGAAGACCGGTTCGTTCAAGCCCCGGGGAGCCTTCAACCAACTCATGAATCTCGGCGCCGCGGCCCGGGATCGAGGGGTCGTCGGCATGAGCGGCGGGAACTTTGCCCAGGGCCTGGCCTTCGCCGGTCAGATCCTCGGGGTCTCGACCCGAATCGTGATGCCGGAGGGAACTCCCGACAACTACGTGCAAGCGACGCTCGGCTACGGCGCCACCGTCGATTTCGCCCCCTCGGTGGCGGAGGCCTTCGAGCGGGCCGAGGAGATCCGGGCGCAGGGGCTGGCGTTCTGCCATCCCTTCGACAATCGCAACATGATGGCCGGGAACGGCACGCTCGGACTCGAGATCGCCGAGGACGCTCCCGATGCGACCGACGTGCTCGTCAGCATCGGCGGGGGCGGTCTGATGACCGGGGTGGCAACGGCGCTGCGGGAAACCGTTCCCGGGGTGCGGCTCTGGGGTGTCGAGACCGAGGGCGCCGATGCGATGTCGAGAGCACTGCGTGCCGGGCGGGTCGTGGAGATGACGCCGACCTCGATTGCCAAGACCCTGGCGGCGCCTTGGGTGTCGGAGACGACGCTCGCCGCGGCCCGGTCACTCCTCGAGGAGGTCGTCGTCGTTCCCGACGCGGAGGCCTACCGGGCCATCGGCCTTCTCATGGAGCGAGTCAAGATCCTCGCCGAGCCGGCGGCTGCCTGCACGCTGGCCGCGGCCCGGAGGATCGAGGATCGGCTCGGCGACCATGTCGTGCTCATCTTGTGCGGCGGCAACGTGTCCCTGGCCGATCTGGTCGTCTGGAACGAGCGGTTCGGCTAGCGCCCGGCCGCCTGGACGCCGGGTACGGTGGTCGTCGTGGCCGGCACTCTCGTGCGTGGGGCGCACGTCGACATCAGGGTCACGAGCACGAACGAGCCGACGGCGATCACGGTGACCGCGATTCTGACCGTCGGGCGCCGCAGGAAGGGTGTTCTTCCTCCCCAGGGGTCGGTCGGGTCGTCCACTAGCCGCCCGCTTCGGGATCCGGTTCCATGAGGCCGAACAGCACGCCGTTGGGGTCGGTGGCGGTGGCCAGCCACCCGACGCCGGGAATCGGGGCTCGTTCCAGCAGCACGGTGCCACCGGCCTCTCGCACCCGGGCGGTGAACGACCCGAGATCCTCCACTTCCATGGTGAGTACCACGGGTTGGCCGTGCTCCTGGGACGGGGCGACCGCTCCGTCGATCCCCGGGATCGCGTCGCCGGTGTCGAGAAGCCAGTATTCCTGCTCGCCCCATCGGTCGAAGGTCCAGCCGAACACCCGGGTGTAGAAGCGGGCAGCGCGTTCCGGGTCGTCGCCGTGGATCTCGAAGTGGACCGGTCTCGGCATCTGCTCAGGCTAGCGAGGCGTCCTCGCCCTCCGAGAGCTGGTCGGGGAGCTCGGTCTCGAGGTTGCGGACCCGGGGGTGCAGCCAACCGAGCGTCGCCAGCAGCGAGATCGTCATGCCGGAGACCACGATCAGCAGGCCGATGCCCCGGCCGGGCCCGGTTCCGAGGACGCGCCCGATCGAACCGGACAGCGCGCCGCCGTCCGCCATGGCCGGCTCGAAGACGCGGTCCGCCAGCGGACCGGCGAGGACGATCGCCAGCGGCGAGATGAGTTGCGACAGCATCCGGCGCAGGGCGAACACCCGGCCCTGGATGGCGGGAGCCACCTTGGTCTGCCAGATCACCTGGCTGGTGGCATTCACGACCGTGACGGTGGCGAACATCAAGAAGGCGCCGAGAGCGATCAACGGCAACGCCGCCCGCCAACCGGCGATCATCAGGAAGATGCCGTCGGCGAAGATGCCTCCCATCACCACGGCGACCCTCCGGTGGGGCACGCCCCACGCACCAATTGCCAGGCTGGCCAGGATCACCCCGACTCCTCCGATCGTGTAGACGGCTCCGGCCGCCGTTTCCGTCGCGAACGACAACACCAGGGGGATCAGGAGCACGAAGACCATGCTGAACACGAAGTTGACGGCGGCGTAGATCATGAGCAGATACAGCAGCCCGACGCGGCGTCGCAGGTACGACCATCCGCTGGCGACATCACCCCGGATCGAGCCCGTGCCGGCGGTCTCCTCGGTGGTCGGCGGCCGGGGGAATCGAACGAAGGCGAGGCTGACGACCCCGGCGGCGAACGAGACGACGTCGACCAGCAGGACCCCACCGAGGCCGGTCGTGGCCAGGAGCGCTCCCGCCAGGGCCGGCGCCACCACCAGCGACAATCCGTCGTTGAGCTGCACCAGTCCGTTGGCGCGTCCGAGGTGCCGCTTGGGGACGAGCAAGGGCACCGCGGCCATCCATGCGGGGACCTGAAAGGCGTTGGCGGCCGCGCCCACCCCTATCAGCACATACACGTGCCACAACTGCAGGGAGTCGGTGAAGAACAAGACGACGACGATGAGGGTGGCCGCCCCGGCGACGGCATCGGCGCCGAGCATGGCGAGGCGGCGGTCCCAGCGGTCCACGAGCGCTCCGGCCACGGGGGAGAGCAACACCGCCGGGAGCGAGAGGAAGAGGGAGACGAGGGCCAGCTTCGTGACCGACCCCGTCTCGAGGAAGACCCACACCTGGAGTCCGAAACCGGTGAGTGCCGTCCCGGTGACCGAGACCAGTTGGCCGGCCCAGACCACGAAGAAGGAACGCATCCCGAGGGGCGTCGCAACCATCGGGGCCACGCTACCTCCCTGCCGATTGCACCACTCGGACCACGGCAAGGCACTTTCGACGGGCACGCCCCGTGGCGGCAGTCTATCGAACATATGTTCGATAGACTGCACGGTCCCATGGCCCGCTATGCCGAGCTGCACTGCCACACCAACTTCAGCTTCCTCGACGGGGCTTCGCACCCCCATCAACTGGTCGAGAGAGCGGCGGAGCTCGGATACGAGGCCTTGGCCGTCACCGATCACGACGGCTTCTACGGTGCGGCGCGGTTTCGCCTCGCCGCCGAGGCGACCGGACTCCCGACCGTCTACGGGGTGGAGGTGGGAATGCCGTGCGGCTCTCCGGCCGCTGGGCCCCGCCGGGAGCGATCCGATGACCCATCGCAGTGGCGGAGGGGTCGTCTCCGGCGGATGCACGGCCCCAAGCCCGTCGACGAGGTCCCCACCGATCACCTGGTGCTGCTCGCCCCGGATCCCACCGGCTACGCGACGCTGTCTCGCTTTGTCACCCGGGCACAGTTCCGGGGGGAGAAGGATCGGCCGGTCTACGACTATGGGGACCTCGCCGAGGCTTCCCGTCGCGGCCGTTTGGTGGCACTGACGGGATGTCGCCAGGGCGCCGTGGCCGGGGCGGCGCTCGCCGGGGACCGGGAGGGCGCCGTCGGGGCCGTCCGGCGGCTTCGCGAGCTCTTTCCGGGTCGCCTCTACGTGGAGTTGTGGCATCACGGGATGCCCGAGGACGATCCCCGCAACGATCTGCTTGCCGAGGTGGCTGCTCGTGCCCGGGTGCCCACCGTGGCGACCAACAACGTCCACTATCACATTCGCTCTCAGGCGGACCTCGGCGAGGTCCTGGCCGCCGTCGGCGGAAGAAGGGACCTCGACGCCGGTCACGGGTTCGCGCCGGCGACCGATCTCCGGCATCTGCGGACACCGGACGAGATGGCGCTCGGGTTTCGGCGCTACCCGGGCTCGGTGGAGCGGGCCGCCGAGTTGGGAACCGCCCTCGCCTTCGATCTGCGCTTGGTGGCGCCTCGCCTGCCCGACTTCCCCATGCCGGGGGCGTTCACCACCGAGATGGAGTACCTCCGCCATCTGGCGCTGGAGGGTGCCCGCCGTGCCTATCCCGGCGACGGCCACGGCGGGGTCGATCCCGCCGCCGTACGGCGGCTCGACCACGAGCTCCAGACGATCGAGGACCTCGGCTTTCCCGGCTATTTCCTCGTCGTGTGGGATCTCGTTCGCTTTGCCCGATCACGCGACATCTACTGCCAGATCAGGGGCTCCGGCGCCGACTCGGCGGTGTGCCGCTGTCTGGGGCTCACCAGGGTCGATCCGATCCGCCTCGGCCTTCCCTTCGAACGGTTCCTCTCGGCCGAACGCGGCCGTCCTCCCGACATCGATGTGGACTTCGAAGCCGAGCGGCGGGAAGAGGTCATCCAGTACTGCTACCAGCGGTACGGGCGGGATCGGGCCGCCATGGTCGCCAATGTCATCACCTATCGGGCGCGGTCGGTGCTCCAAGACGTGGGCAAGGCCTTCGGTCTGACGCAAGCCCAGGTCAACGGGCTCACCCGGTTTCTCGACACCAGGAAGGCGGCCGAGATCGGCGAGCACGTCGAGCTCCCTCCCGGTCTCACGACGGACCTCATCGTCGATGCCTGCCGCCGGCTCGACGGCTTCCCGCGTCACCTCGGCATCCACTCCGGGGGGATGGTGATCGCCGATCGACCTCTCTCCGAGACGGTTCCTCTGGAGTGGGGCCGCATGGAAGATCGCTCGGTGCTCCAGTGGGACAAGGACGACTGCGCCTCGATGGGAATCGTCAAGTTCGATCTCCTCGGTCTGGGGATGCTCAACGCCCTCCACCTCACCGTGGATGCCGTCGAGGAGGCCCACGGGGTCACCCTCGATCTCGCCGCACTGCCCCAGGAGCCGGTGGTGTACGAGATGCTCACCCGCGCCGACACGGTCGGCGTCTTTCAGGTCGAGTCGCGGGCCCAGATGGCCACGTTGCCCCGGATGAAGCCGCGGACCTTCTACGACCTGGCCATCGAGGTGGCGCTGATCCGCCCCGGCCCGATCCAGGGCCACTCCGTGCACCCCTTCCTGCGGCGCCGCAACGGCGAGGAGCCGATCACCTATCCCCACCCGAGTGCCGAGCCCATCCTGCGGCGCACCCTGGGGGTGCCGGTGTTCCAGGAACAGCTGATGGAGTTGGCGCGAGTGTGCGCCGGCTACACCCCGGGCCAGTCGGACCGGCTTCGCCAGGCCATGACCCACAAGCGGTCCGATGAGGAGATGGAGAAGCTTCGCGAGGAGACGTATGCGGGGATGGCATCCCGGGGTGTCACCGGGAGGGCCGCCGACGAGATCTGGGAGAAACTGCAGGGATTTGCATCATTCGGTTTCCCCGAGAGCCACTCGGTGTCGTTCGCCTACATCGTGTACATGTCGGCCTGGCTCAAGCTCCATTGGCCCACAGAGTTCCTGGCAGGCCTCCTCAACGCTCAGCCGATGGGCTTCTTCAGCCCCAACTCCCTGGTGCAGGATGCCCGTCGCCACGGGGTCGTGGTGCTCGCACCCGACGTGAACGACTCCGAGTACGACTGCACGGTCGTGCCCTGGGATCTCGATCCGGACGACACCGTCGAACATCTGGGGATGGAGTGGCGTCGGGGGCGCGGTGCCCGTGACGATCCGATCCGGATGGCCGCCGCGCTGCGAATGGGTCTTCGCTACGTACGCAACCTGGGGGACGCCGAGATCGCCCGCATCGAGGCGGCCCGTCTCAGCGCTCCGTTCAC
Organism: Acidimicrobiia bacterium; assembly: GCA_041551965.1. Taxonomy (GTDB): domain Bacteria; phylum Actinomycetota; class Acidimicrobiia; order Spongiisociales; family UBA11373; genus JBFELU01. The sequence continues at coordinate 444 of JBFELU010000034.1, read as the reverse complement.
CTCGGTGGTGGATCTCGCCCAGCGGACCGGCATCGCGGTCAAGGGACTCGAGGGGCTGGCCGCATCCGGGGCTCTTTCCTGCCTCGGAGTCGAGAGGAGGGAGGGGCTGTGGGCGGCGGGGGCGCGGGCCGGCATGGGCCCGGGAAGGCGGCCCCTGGTCGCGGGGGCCGATCCGCCCGCTCTCCCGGTGATGACCCGCCCCGAGGGGGCACGGGCGGATCTGTGGTCGACGGGGGTCTCGGTGCACCATCCGGTGGAGTTCATCAGGGAAGGCCTCGCCGCCGACGGCTGCCTGACCATCGCCGAGGCACTGGCGAGCCGTCGCCACGGCCGACAGGCTCGGGTGGGGGGCATCGTCACCCACCGACAGCGCCCGATGACCGCCCGCGGGGTGATCTTCTTCAACCTCGAGGACGAGACGGGGATACTCAACGTGGTGGTTCT
>JBFELU010000033.1:0-25451 GCA_041551965.1 Acidimicrobiia bacterium | reverse complement strand
TTGGTGGGCGCTACAGGATTTGAACCTGTGACCTCTTCCGCGTCAAGGAAGCGCTCTCCCCCTGAGCTAAGCGCCCGAGAGTGAGGGATTGTACCGAGGCGGCGCCCGGAATCGAACCGGGGTAAAGGGTTTTGCAGACCCTCGCCTGAACCACTCGGCCACGCCGCCGACTCAAAAGGGGCGACTGGCGGGTCGCCCCTCGGAGCGGACGACCGGTCTCGAACCGGCGACCTTCACCTTGGCAAGGTGACGCTCTACCAACTGAGCTACGTCCGCGCGCCGGGCAGTGTATCACGCCCCGTTTTCAGGCCCCGGGCCTCCCCCCGTCGAGCCAAAACCGCCTTCTCCCCGCGCCGATCCGGGCAACTCATCGACCACATCGAACTCCACCGCCGCCACGGGGACCACCACCAACTGGGCGATGCGGTCGCCGCGTTGGATCCGGATCGGCTCCGCACCCAGGTTGACCAGGATGACCCGGATCTCCCCCCGGTAGCCCGCATCGACGAGCCCGGGGGCGTTCACCACCGACAGCCCGTGCCGGTCGGCGAGGCCGCTGCGGGGCACCACCAGCCCGGCGTGGCCGTCCGGGATGGCGATCGCGACCCCGGTCGGCACGGTGTCGCGACCCCCCGGCTCGAGATTGCACGGGCGCCGAGCGTACAAATCGACACCGCCGTCACCGGGGTGAGCCCGCCGCGGGATGGGAAGATCCGGATCGAGCCGTTTGAGCGATACTCTCATCGCGACGATTATGCCCCTGGCAGGAGGCAGACCCTGGCACAACGGCGACGCGTGGACCGATCGACGATCATCGGGAGGCTGGAAACCACTCCGGCCACCGTCCCCCATGCGCGCGCATCGCAACCGGCCTCGGAGGCGCTCCCCGACGAGGACCTCGACTGGGAGCCCCGTCCCCTCGAGTCGAGGGCCAAGAGCTCGCGAACCTTCCGCTGGACGGTGATCTTGATGGCGCTCACCCTCGGCGTCGGCGCCGTGTTCCTCGTCCAGATCGGGCTGGGGATCCCCGAACGACGGGCCGAGACCCGCCGGGTCGAATACCGGACGGCTCTCGAAGAGCTCGCCGCAGTCACGCCGGACGTCGCCGTGGTGGCCGACCTGATCACCAACCCACGGGAGAGCGGCATCGTGCAGGGGTTGGTCACCGTGGTGCAGTTGGACGATCGCGCCGAGTGGGTGCATTCCGTCGCCAGCCGCGAGCTACCCGGCGTGCCGCCGCTGCTCCCCAGCGGCCCCATCGACGACCTGGCCGGCATCCGCGACCGCATGCTGGCGATCGTGGACCGCGCCGAAACGATCAGCGCCCGCCTCAGCGACACGATCTCCTATCGACTGGCCTTCGAACGAGCCTTCGAACTCCCCCCGCTGCCGCTGTCGGCCACCGAGGCAGCCGCCCAGGAGGCCGGCACGGCGCTGACGATGATGCTGGCGGATTCGGTGGAGGCCGCCGCCAACCTTCCCGACGATGACTTCCTCCGCGCCCACCGGGGCCAGGTCGACATCCTCATCGGGTGGCTCGCCGATTGGCAGGCGGACTACATGCTGGCCCTCCGGGCCGGCGAGTCCGAGCGGGCAGATCAGCTGCTGTCGGAGGCCCGGAGGCGAATCGCCGGGCTGGAGAACGCACTCGTGCAGCCTCTCGACGACATGGACGCCTGGGCCGCCGCTGCGATCGAGGACCTCGACGCTCGTATCGACGAGGCGCTGCTGCTCATCGGCAACTGAGCCTCAGTCGTTCTCCAGCGCAGCCACCTCGCGCTCGAAGTCGACGGCCCCCTCGAACTCCTTGTACACAGAGGCGAACCGCAGGTAGGCGACCTCGTCGAGTTCTCGAAGCCGCTCCAGCACCAGGTGCCCGATGTCCTCGCTCGTGACTTCGGGTCCGAGGTCCTGGACGTGAGTCTCGATCTCCTTCACCAGCCGCTCGAGGGCACCGGGAGCCACCCGGCGGTCGGCCACGGCGGCGGCGATCCCCGCCAGCACCTTGGCGGCCGAGAACGGCTCGACCCGACCGTCCCGCTTGCGGACCACCAGGATGGCCTCACGGCGCTCGTAGGTGGTGAAGCGGTTGCCGCACGCCGAGCACTCACGGCGGCGGCGCACCGCACCACCGCCCTCGGCGGGCCGACTGTCGACGACCCGGGTATCCGCAGCGTCGCAGAAGGGACACTTCATCGCGCTGCGTGAGCGTAGACGATCGACCCGCAGCGGGTCCAGACGCGAACGGGCCGCGACTCGTGAGTCGCGGCCCGCACCACATCGGTGCTCCAGCACTCCTCAGGGTATCTGCAGCACCTGCCCGGGGACGATGACGGATCCCGACAGCCCATTGAGCCGCCGTATCTCGTACACCGTTCGCCGCACGTCGTCACCGGGGAGGGTGTGCGCGGCAGCGATGTCCCAGAGCGTGTCGCCGGTCGCCACCAGATGGGTCGCAGTGGCGGCCGGGCGATCATCCGGCGTGGTGGCACCGACGGTGCCGACGAGCACCAAGAGCAGGATCACGACGAGAACAGTGGAGACCACAACCCGTGCGGGGCTGATGGTGATCGCCATGGCTGCTCCTTTCTGGCTCGTTCTGGTGCCGGTGTCGGCACCCTACGGACCGGGTGTGACACGAACACGTGTTCGTAGCACGGGCCCAGCATATCGAACACATGTTCGTGGTGCAAGTCGAACATATGTTTGCCTGAGAGCGCCGTTTTGGGTAGGGTGGCGCCCGACCGCGAGAAGAGAGGCCCTCATGGCTCGCGACGACGACATCAGCCCCCGCCAGCGGCAGATCCTCGATCTCATCCTGCGGACCGTGGGGGACCGCGGCTATCCCCCGTCGGTGCGGGAGATCGGCGAAGCGGTGGGACTGTCCTCCCCCTCCACCGTGCACTCCCACCTCTCCGCCCTGGTGAAGGCGGGGTACCTGCGCCGCGATCCCTCCAAGCCCCGGGCGATCGAAGTGGTCGACGCCGGCCGGCGGGAGACCGATCTCCGACGCGCCCGCGTCCGCGACGTCCCCCTCGTCGGGCGCATCGCCGCCGGCTCTCCGATCCTCGCCGAAGAGGACATCGAAGAGATCTTCCCGCTCCCGGTCGATTTCGTCGGAAACGACCCCGTCTTCATGCTCCGGGTGCGCGGTGACTCCATGGTCGAGGCGGGAATCCACGACCGCGACCTCGTGGTGGTCCGTCGGCAGCCCTCCGCCGAGAACGGCGACATCGTCGCCGCCCTCATCGACGGCGAAGAGGCCACCGTGAAGCGGTTCCGGCGCGCCGACGACCGGATCCAGCTCATCGCCGAGAACCCCGCCTACGACCCGATCGAGCTCCGCGACGGCATCGACATCCTGGGAAGAGTGGTGGCCGTCCTCCGCCGCGTCGTCTAGGGCGTCGAGATCGAGCCGGCGAACACGAAGTTCGCCGGACCCTCGATCCAGGCCCCGCCATCCTCGGCGATCTCGACCATCAAGCGTCCCCCCGGGAGCTCCACCGCCACCGCGGGGCCGGTGAGACCTCGCCGATGCGCCACGGCGACGGCGGCCGCCGCACCGGTGCCACAGGCAAGCGTCTCCCCGATTCCCCGTTCCCATACGCGGAGCGCAATGCGGTCGGAGGAGACGACCGTGGCGAACTCCACATTGGTTCGCTCGGGGAAATGGGGATCACCTTCGACGATCGGACCCACCGCATCGACCGGAGCTGCATAGCAATCGGCCACGAACGCCACCGCATGCGGATTCCCCACCGATACCGGCTCCAGGCGATACCCGGCCAGGTCGAGCGGATCGACTCCCGCATCACCCACCTTGCCCAGATACGCCCGGACCCCGTCCTCACCGACCACGACCGGGTGCTCCCCCAAGACCGTGTCCACGACGAAGGACGGGGTCGACACCAGACCCCGATCGAGGGCATAACGGGCGACGCAACGGAGGCCGTTGCCGCACATCTCGGCCGGTGAGCCGTCGGCATTCCAATAGACCATGCCGACCCGGCCCTCCCCCGACCCGGTCACCGCCAGGACGCCGTCGGCCCCGATCCCCCGCCGCCGGTCACACCAAGCGGCGACGAGGTCGCGACCGGGATCGAAGGGGCCGTCGACGACGACGAAGTCGTTGCCGAGTCCCTCCATCTTCACGAAGTCCATCCGAGCTCCTCCAACAGCGTGAGGGTCCGCTCCAACCTGACGGCACCCTCATCATGCCACTCGACCCATCGAACCCGCGGGTCGCGGCCGAAGAAGGTCCGCTGGCGACCGGCCAGGGCCCGCGTGGCGTCGATGCCGTGGCGACGGCCCTTCTCCAGATCCTGCTCGCCCCGCACCACCGGCAGAAGCTGCTTGTACCCGACTGCCTGCGAAGCGGTCACCCCGAGTCGCGGAGCGAGGTCGCGTACCTCGTCGAACAAACCATCGGCGAGCATGTGGTCGAACCGCCCCTCGATGCGATGGGGCAGCCCGGCCCCCGGGTCGAGACCGACGACGGTCAACGGGATCCGGGACCGGTACTCCCGCACATCGGCGGCATCCGGCTCCCGGCGGCGCTCGGATGGCGTCCTCCCCGTCACCCGAAGGATCTCGAGCGCTCTCACCACCCGCCGCGGATTCGCCAGATCGACCACGTCCCCGGCTCCGGGGTCGGCGGCGACCAGCATCGCCACGGCGTCCTCGGGGACCAAGGACTCGAGTTCGGCGCGGATCTCGGGATCCGAGGGTGGGAAGGCGAGCGGGTCGACCAGGGACCGGAAATGAAGCCCCGATCCCCCCACGATCACCACCGCGGCTCCCCGACCCTCGATGTCGGTGATCGCCCGCCGACCGGCCTCCTGGAACTCGGCCACGCTGAAGGCCTCGGCAGGATCGACGATGTCGATGAGATGGTGGGGCACCCGCTTCCGGTCGGTGGGCGAGGGCTTGGCGGTTCCGATGTCCATACCCCGATACACCTGCATGGAATCGACGGACACGATCTCGCCGCCGGAACGGGCCGCGATCTCGAGACCGACGTCCGACTTCCCCGACGCCGTGGGGCCCACGACGGCGAGGGCCGACCTCAGGCCCGCCTCCCGATCAGGTGGCTGGGGGCGGCACGCTCGACCACCACATCGAGGAACCGGCCCGGGCCGGGATCACCGGGGAAGTGCACCACCTTGTTCGTGCGGGTCCGGGCCGTGGCCATATCCGGGTTCTTCCGCGAGGGGCCCTCGGTGAGGACCCCCACGGTCTCACCGACCAGGCTCTCGTTCTTGGCGAGCGTCACCCGCTGCTGGAGGTCGACCAGACGGTCGAAGCGTTCCTGAGCGACGACCGGATCGACGCGACCGTCCAACTCTGCCGCCCGGGTGCCTGGTCGGGGCGAGTAGATGAACATGAAGGCGGAATCGAACCGCGCCTCCGCCACGACGTCGAGTGTGTCCTGGAAGTCGTCCTCGGTCTCCCCGGGGAAACCGACGATGACGTCGGTCGACGTCGCCAGGCCGGGAACCGCTGCTTCCATCATCCGCAGCTTCTCCAAGAATCGATCCGGGGTGTAGCCGCGCTGCATGGCCCGCAGGATGCGGGCGCTCCCGCTCTGCAGCGGCAGGTGCAGCTGCTCGCACACCGCCGGCGTCTCCGCCATGGCCAGCGCCACGTCCTCGCGAATGTCCTTCGGGTGGGGACTGGTGAAGCGAATCCGCTCGATCCCGTCCACCTCACCCACCCTGCGAAGCAGATCGCTGAAGATCGGCCGTCGGCGTCCGTCGACCGCCAGGTCGCGCCCGTAGGAGTTCACGTTCTGACCCAACAAGGTCACTTCCACCACGCCGTCGGCGGCCAGTTCCCGCACCTCACGCAGGATGTCCCCGGGTCGCCGGCTGATCTCGCGGCCCCGAACGACCGGCACGATGCAGAACGTGCAGGCGTTGTCGCACCCGATCGTGATGGTGACCCAGGCCGAATGAGCCACCTCGCGGCGCGTCGGCAACGACGACGGGACGTCGTCGATGGAGCGGGTCTCGGGCAGGATCTCGGTGATCGGACCCCATTCCTCGGCGTAGTCGAGCAGGTCGAGCACCCGATGGAGATTGTGGGTTCCGAAGACCACGTCGACCCACGGAGCCTTCTCTTGGACCGATTCCCGGTCCTTCTGTGCCAGGCACCCCCCCACCATGATGCGCAGATCGGGTCGCTCGTCCTTGAGCGACTTGAGTTGCCCCAGGTTCCCGTAGAGCCGGTTGTCGGCGTTCTCACGCACACAGCAGGTGTTGATCATGACCACATCCGCCTCGTCGACCGAGGCAGCCCGCACCATGCCGTCCGATTCCAGGAGCCCCGAGATGCGCTCGCTGTCGTGCTCGTTCATCTGGCATCCGAAGGTGCGCACCAGATAGCGGCGCCCCTCCCGGGTCGGGCGCCGTCGCTCTCGAACGGCCGGCATGCCGAGCAGGCTCATCGGGCGTAGTCGGTCGAACGCAGCTCGCGGATGACGGTGATCTGGATCTGACCGGGGTACTGCAAATCGTCCTCGATGCGCCGTGAGATGCGCCGGGCCAGATCGGCGGCGCTGAGGTCGTCCACCGTCCCCGGGTCGACCACCACCCGCACCTCGCGCCCAGCCTGCATCGCGTAGACCTTCTCGACTCCCGGGAAGCCCATTGCGATCTCCTCGAGGCGCTCGAGCCGTTTGACGTAGGACTCCACGGCCTCCCGGCGGGCACCGGGCCGCGCCGCCGAGACGGCGTCCGCCGCCTGCACGATGGTGGCGGTGAGCGTCCGCGGCTCGACCTCATTGTGGTGAGCCTCGATGCCGTGCACGATGGCCGGGTCCTCACCAAACCGCCGGGCGATCTCCGCACCGACGAGGGCATGGGATCCGCCCAACTCGTGGCTCACCGCCTTCCCGATGTCGTGAAGGAATGCTGCCCGCCGGACCTCCTCGGCATCGACACCGATCTCGGCGGCCAGCATGGCGGCCACCTTCGACGTCTCCACGAGGTGATTCAGGACGTTCTGGCCGTACGACATCCGGTACTTGAGCCGTCCCAGCAACGTCACCAGCTCGGGATGCATACGCGACAGGCCGACCTCCAGCAACGCCCACTCCCCGGCGTCGCGAATGCTCTGCTCCACCTCGGCAAGCGCCTTGGCATGCGCATCTTCGATCGACTGGGGATGGATGCGGCCGTCGGCGATGAGGCGCTCCAGGGCCAGCCGGGCCACCTCACGACGCACCGGGTCGAACGCAGACAGCGCCACGGCCTCCGGCGTGTCGTCGACGATGATGTTGACCCCGGTCACCGCCTCGAACGATCGGATATTGCGTCCGTCCCGCCCGATGATTCGCCCCTTCATGTCGTCGGAGGGAAGCGGCACCACCGACACCGTCGTGTCCGCCACCACCTCAGAGGCGAGCCGCTGGATCGTGGAGGTCAGGATTCGGCGGGCCCGCCGATCGGCCTCCTCCCGGGCCCGCAGCTCGAGGTCGCGCATCAGCACCATGGCATCCCGCCGGGCCTCGTCCTCGACTCGCTGGAGCAACTCGTCCTTCGCCGCCCGAGCGTCGAACCCCGCCAGTTGCTCGAGTTCGCGCCGGGCCTGTTCCTGGGTCGCCTCGGTGACGGCTCTCAGGTCGGATGTCTCCCGCTCCCGATCGATGACCAGGTGCTCGCGTTGGGCCAGGTTGGCGGCCCGCTGCTCCAACGTCGCCTCCCGCTGGGCCAGCCGCTCCTCCTGGGAATTGATCTCCAGGCGCCGGTGCTCCAGGTGGGCTTCCTCGCGCTCTCGATAGGTCTCGGCCTTGGCGAGCGCCTCGTCTTCGGCCCGGGCCAACAGGTCCCGGGCCTCGCGGCGCGCCGTCGCCACCAGCTCGTCGGCCGTGACGGCGGCCCGGGAATGCGAGCGCCGCTGGAACGCCCGTCCCGCCATCACGCCGACCACCCCGGCCAGCGCCGCCGCCACCACCCCGACCACTGCCGTGATCATGGGCGCCTCCTCTCAGCGGGTCCGCCAACGCAGCACGCCGAGCCTTGCGGCTCGGCGCACGCCGGCATGCTCGGGGTGCGGTGATCTACCGCACGGATGCGGGTGTGGTCACCCGTGGCATGTCTTCCGGTGGACCCTTCAAGTTTGGTTCAAAGTTTCGTGCGCGTTGCCCCGCCATCGTACCGCACGTCGCCGAAGTCGGGCCGGCGGTATCACTCCTCCTCGGGTGGCTCCTCCTCGGGTGCCGCCGGTTCGCTCACCGTCTCGGCCATCGCTTCCACCGATTGCTCCCCCAGTTTGCCGGCCAGTCCGACGGCCTCCAGGACACCCGCCTGCAGCTGCATGGCGATCTCGGGGTTCTCACGGAGGAACCGCTTGGCATTCTCACGACCCTGCCCCAGCTGGTCTCCGTCGTAGGTGTACCAGGCACCGCTCTTGCGGACGATGTCGTGCTCGACGGCAACGTCGAGGAGGCTTCCTTCTCGGGAGATGCCCTCGCCGAACATGATGTCGAACTCGGCGACCCGGAACGGAGGCGCCACCTTGTTCTTCACCACCTTGCCGCGCACCCGGTTCCCGATCGCCTCCGTGCCGTCCTTGATCGTCTCGATCCGCCGCACCTCGATGCGGGTGCTGGCGTAGAACTTGAGCGCCCGGCCGCCCGGGGTGGTCTCGGGATTCCCGAACATCACCCCGATCTTCTCGCGGATCTGGTTGATGAAGATCACCGTGGTGTCGGATCGATTGATGGTGCCGGCCAGCTTGCGCAGTGCCTGAGACATGAGCCGGGCCTGCAGGCCGACGTGGGTGTCGCCCATCTCTCCCTCGATCTCGGCTCGCGGCACCAGGGCGGCCACGGAGTCGATGACCACCACGTCGAGGGCCCCGGAACGGATCAGCATGTCGGTGATCTCGAGTGCCTGCTCCCCCGTGTCGGGTTGGGAAATCAGCAGCTCGTCGACGTCGACGCCCAGCGCACTCGCATACACCGGATCCAGTGCGTGCTCGGCATCGACGAAGGCGGCGATCCCACCGTTGCGCTGCGCCTCGGCGGCGATGTGGAGCGCCAGCGTGGTCTTGCCGCCGCTCTCGGGACCGTAGATCTCGACGATTCGCCCGCGCGGCACACCGCCGATGCCGAGCGCCAGGTCGAGCGACAGCGCCCCGGTGGGGATGGCGGCGACCTTCTGCACCTCGTCGGCCCCGAGCCGCATGATGGCGCCCTTCCCAAACTGCCGCTCGATCTGTGTGATCGCCATCTCGAGGGACTTGTCCCGTTCCACGGGTGCTCCTTCCGGTGATTTCTCCCGCCACGGTACGGCGGATCTGTGACAGAACTCCAGAACTACATCAGTGTGATTGTACCCACCCCGATCCGGTCACTTTAGTCGAACGTATGTTCGGGTGTAAAGGGTTCCGGACCACTTTCCCACCACGCCGCCAAGGTGCCGGCCAGCGCCTCCGGAGCCTCCCCCACCACGGCGTGGCCGACCCCGGGGAGCACCACCAGGGTCCCATTGGGAAGCCCGGCCGCCATTGCCTCGGCCGACGCCACGCCGGCCGGATCGGCGGAGCCGGCCACCACCAGGACCGGTGCGGCAATCTCCCCGAGACGACCTGCCAGCGAGGGTTGGGCCCCCCGCCCCAGCAACCGCAGCGCCGCCGCCAAGCCGGCGGCCTCGTTCCCGAATCGCGACGCGGCATCGGCGGCGCGCCAGGCGTGGTCCCGTCCGGCCAGACCGGTGAACATCGGGCGTTGCAACCACTCGGCGACGAACGTTTCGCTTCCGAGCCGCTCGATGCGATCGGCGAGCAAACCATCAGATCGCCGGCGGTCGCGCCGCCGGTCCGGATCGGCGATGCCGGTCGACGCCGACACCAACACCAACCGGCGCATCGGCCGCTTCAGGGCCGCCCCCAGTGCCAGGCGACCCCCCATGGAATAGCCGATCACCACCGCGGCACCCGCCGCCTGCTCCGCCACCCAGGCCACCGCCTCGTCCCAGGGCAGTGGAGGGTTCGAACCGTGGCCGGGGAGATCGGGCATCCGCCAGTCCCCGCCGATCAGCGCCGCCAGTTCCCGCCACATGGCTCCCCGCTGCGTGAAACCGTGCAACGCCAGCAGGTCAGACAAGTGGGAAGCTCTCCACTTCGTGGTAGCGGGCCCCTCCGGGGCCGAGATGGCTCCGATAGAGCACCACCCGATCGACCCGGGTCGTCACCCCCAACGGACCGACGCCCTCGGTGAGAGCGGTCACGTCCTGATGAGGGCGGATACGGCTCAGGGTCAGGTGGGCTCGAAAAGGGCGATCCTCGGGCGGGAAGCCCGCTTCGACGGCCGCCTCCTCGACGCCGCCGGCCACCGCGCGCAACGCCTCGGCCCCGCGCTCGGCTCGCACCCACAGCACGGTGGCGCGCCGGGGGCGGGGAAAGGCCCCCAGGCCGCCCCAGCGGACGGCAAACGCCTCTCCGAGATCTGCCCTCTCCAGGGCCTCCAGCAGGCGATCCCGATCGGGTGCCCGAACATCACCCAGAAAGCGCAGCGTCACATGCCAGTTCTCAGGCGGCACCACCCGCCCCGGAAGCCCTCGCGGCGCCGCCTCCACCAGCAGCCGGGAGAGGACGTGTCGCGAATCGTCGTCGAGGGGAGCCGCCACGAACAGCCGGGCTACCCCCTCCACCACTCCCCCGCAATGGCCAATCGGGTCATCTGCAGGGCTGCGGTGGTGGTGTAGGTACGGACGCGCTCCCGGTCCCCCGGCATGCGCAGCATCCGGGCTCGCGCATCCTCCGGCGTCTGTACCGCCACGATCATCGTGCCCGGCCGGGCTTCGTGGGCGGAGGGCCCGGCCGCCCCGGTGATCGCAACGCCCACCTCCGACTCCAGGCGCTCGCATACGCCCGCCGCCATGGCCAGGGCCGTCTCCTCGCTCACCACTCCGTGTTCCTCCATGAGCGACGGCGAGACACCCAACAGGGTCGCCTTGGCCTCGGCCGAGTACGCCACGATCGAACCCCGGAACGAACCCGACGAGCCGGGAACCGACGTGAAGCGTGCCGCCACCATCCCCCCCGTCGCCGACTCGGCCGTCGACAGACCCCAACCTCGCTCTGCGGCCATGCGGAGAACGATCGCTTCGATCGGCTCTCCGCCGACCGCGAACACCAGCCGTCCCAGCCGCCGGCGCACCTCGGCCTCGAGCGGATCCAGCAGCCCGGCGGCCTGCTCCTCGTCTCGGGCCCATGCGGTGAGGCGGACCTTGATCTCCCCGGCGCTGGCGAGGAACGCCACCGACGGGTTCTCGGCGCCTTCGAAGAGATCCCCCAGCAGTTCGGAGATGCGTGATTCGGACTCCCCCCAGGTGCGCACCACCCGGCTCAACAGCATCCCCCCGTCGGTGTGCTCGCAGAGGAACGGCAGCACGGAATCGGAGAGCATCGGGAGCATCTCCTGGGGCACGCCCGGCAACGCAAACACCCACGTGTCGCCGATCCGGAGACGCAGGCCCGGTGCCGTGCCCTTGGCGTTGGGAATCATCTCGGCGCCCGTCGGATACTCGGCCTGTCGCAGGTTGGTCGTGGGCATCGGACGCCCCCGGCGTTCCCACCATTCGGTGAGCCGGGCGGCGTAGTCGTCGGAGAAAGCCATCTCCACCCCGGCGACCGCACACATCGCCTCCCGGGTGATGTCGTCCTGGGTGGGACCGATCCCCCCGGTCACGATGACCGCATCAGAGCGCTCCACCGCCTCGCGCAGAGCCGCCGTCATCCGCTCGAGGTTGTCGCCCACCACCGTCTGGCGGTAGTGGTCGAGGCCCGCCTCGGCGAGTTTGGCCGCGATCTCGGTCGCATTGGTGTTGACCAGTTGGCCGAGCAGCAGCTCCGTGCCGACGGCGACGATCTCCACGATCATCCGACCACCTCCGCCACGCAATCCGTACCGTAGGAACCGGTGATCCGGACGTCGAGCCAGTCGCCGGCTTCCCCCCGATCCAGCACGATCATGCCGTCGATCTCGGGGGCTTCCCGCGCCGAACGGGCCACCGGCACCCCCTCCTCGACCAGGTCGACCACCACCTCGACGACCCGGCCGATCTGGGCTGCGTTGCGCTCGGCGGTGATCTCGGCCTGGATCCCGGAGAGGAGACGGGTTCGCTCGGCGATCTCATCGTCCGGGACCCGACCGCTCAGCAGGGCTGCTGCCGTCCCCTCCTCGGCGGAATACGGGAAGAAACCCGCCCAATCGAGGGCGGCCTCCCTCAGGAACTCGGCCATGAGTTCCACGTCCGTCTCGGTTTCCCCGGGGAAACCGACGATGAACGACGAGCGCAGCGCCGCCTCGGCGTCGGCCCTGCGAATCGAGGCGATCAGCTCGAGGTGTCGATCGCCGTCACCGGGCCGCTTCATCGCCCGCAGCAGCCGCCCACTGGCGTGCTGGAGGCTGAGATCGAAGTAGCCGGCCACCCTCTCGTTCTCCGCCATCTCGGACACGAGCGCGTCGGTGATCTCCCGCGGATGCAGATACAGCAGCCGAATGCGCCGGACGCCGGGCACCGGCCCTATCCGGCGGAGCAGATCGACCAGCCCGTCCGTCCCGGGAAGATCGCGCCCATACGCGGCGAGATCCTGAGCCACCAGGACGACCTCACCCACACCGGCGGCGCCGAGGTCCGACACTTCTTCGAAGATGTTGTCGATCGCCCGAGACCGCTGGGCCCCACGGATCAAAGGAATCGCACAGAAGGTGCACGGCTTGTCGCAACCCTCGGCCACCTTCACGTAGGCATACGGCGTATCCGGCGTCGGTCTCCGCACGTCCTCGAGGATGTCCATGGCGCTCATCGCTCCCGAGGAATCGTGCCCGGTGAGCGCGTCGAGCCTCTCGAGTAGTTCGCCGTAGTGCTCGAGTCCGACGACGTCGTCGGCCTCGGGGATAGCCTCCGACAATTCGCGGTGATAGCGCTGCGCCATGCAACCGAGGACGACCAATCCGGCGTCGGCATCCTTGTGAGAGGCGTGGTCCAGGATCGTCTCGATCGATTCCCGGCGGGCCGCCTCGATGAAGGCGCAGGTGTTGACGAGAACCACATCGGCTTCATCGGGCCGGGCTGCGGTGCCGTAACCGCCGGCCGCCAACCGGGCGGAGAGCTTGTCGGAATCGACCTGATTCTTGGCGCAGCCGAGCGTCGTGATCCAAACCTGAGGGGCCGGCATGGCGGCGAGTCTAGAAGGGGGTCGTCCCCGGCCTCAGCCGGTGAAGTACTCCCCCCGGAAGTAGCCGAGCGGCCGGCGCAGGTCGTGAAGCTGGATCCGGGCAATCGTCCCGTGGATCAAGGCGTGATACGGCTCGTCGCGGTGGCTCTCGTAGCGGCAGTAGGCCCGACTCCCGAGACCGGCAATCTCCGGACCGAAGTCCGTGTCGGCGACCTCGAGACCGACGAAGAGCCCCCCCGGGCTCGGCCGGATCCCGGCGAATCGATCACTCAACTCCCGATGCTCCTCCTCGAGGATGTGGACGATGAAGGTGTCCGTCTCCCTGATGGCATCCCACAGGTCGGTGGCGGTCCCGACCAGCAGGTGCACGAAGGACGGCTCACCCTCGGCCACCATCAACGACGAGACCGTGAGGCCCGTGCGGGCATCGGGGCCCCCGGCGGTGACGACAGTCACCGGAACGGCCAGCCGGCCTCGAAACTGGCGCACCGGGTCGCGCTGCTCGAGCGGCGTCGCAAAGGGATGTTCGTCGTGGATCTCGCCTTGGCTCATCTCCGTACGCTACCGCGACCCGATGGCGGAGCCGTCTTGCCACTCGGGACCCCCGCCGCCATGATGCCGCTCATGAATCTCCGCCGCGAGTTGCGTCTCGCCCTCGAGTTGGCCGACACGGCCGACGCCGTCACGGTGCAGCACTTTCGCAGCACAGACCTTCGGGTCGAGACCAAACCCGACATGACTCCGGTCTCCGAGGCCGACCGGGCCGCCGAGGAGGCGATCAGAGGCCGCCTCGTCGACGAGCGGCCCGACCACGGGATCCTCGGCGAGGAGTTCGGGGACGCCGGTGACTCCGGCCGCCGCTGGATCATCGATCCGATCGACGGAACGAAGAACTACGTGAGGGGCATCCCCGTGTGGGGAACCCTGCTGGCACTCGAAGACCAAGGCGAGATCGTCGTCGGGGTGGTGTCCGCACCGGCAATCGGGCACCGCTGGTGGGCGGCGCGCGGTCAGGGTGCGTACCGCAACGCCGAGCCGATCTCCGTCTCGGCGATCAAGGACCTCGGCGACGCCCAGCTCTCCTACAACGCCCACATCGAGGCGGAGGAGCAGGGCATGGGTGCGGCGATGCGCGTGCTCGAGCAGCGGTGCTGGCGAACCCGAGGCTTCGGCGACTTCTGGTCCTTCATGCTGGTGGCAGAAGGAGCGGTCGACGTCGCCGTCGAGCCGGTGGCCGCCGTCTGGGATCTCGCGCCCCTCAAGATCATCGTCGAAGAAGCGGGCGGGAAGTTCACCGCTCTCGACGGTCGAGCGGTCGTCGACGGCGGCAATGCCGTCGCCACCAACGGCCTCCTCCACGACGCAGTGAGGTCGCTGCTGCGGCCCGACGGGTCCTAGGTACTCAGCGACCCGTCCAGGTGCCGCTGGGCCGCCTGGGCCAGTGGACCGGGACCGAGGGCGTCGCGGATCGCGGCCCACATCCGCGCCGAGACGGCCTTGTCCTGCTCCAGGTCGTCGGCGGCCCGTGCGGCGAGCTGGGAGAAGGCGATGTAGATCCCCAGCTGGTCGAGTTCGGCCGCCCGTGCCGCGCCCCGGCGGGCCGCCACGGCATCACCCGACGCAAGCGCCGCAATCGTCTGCTCGGCGGCGGTCAGCGCCCGACGCTGGCGTTTGCCGTCCATCAGTCGCCGTCCTCGCCCAACAGCGATTGCAGCCGACGGATGCGGGCCTCGAGCTGGGCCCGGTCTCCCGCCTCGTCGATGGCCCGGTTGAGGCGCATCGCGTCGGCGGTGAAGCCGAAGTTGCCGGCGGCGAGGTCACCGGCCTGTTTCACCACGTCGATGCGCTCCCGCTGCAGGTCGAGCCACCGCCGGCGCAACAGCTCCAACTCCTCGATCAGGCGGGCTCTGACCGCCGGGTCGGAGGGATCGGTCGCAGCTTCGCGGGCGGCCCGGTGCAGTTCGCGGCGTCGGTCCTGGAGTGCCGTCCGAGCCGCGACGTCGTCCGGATCCAGCTGATCGAGGCGCGCGGCGATGGCCGCCAACTCCCGCACCACTGCGGCGGGGTCGATCCCTGCATCGGTCTTCCGGTCGGCCCGGTCAGTCACCCTCGAAGCCCTCCAACGCCGCCACCGCCGCCGCCAAGAACATCCGTCCCCGAGCGCCATCGATCACCCGATGATCGTACGACAGCGAGAGCGGGAAGGCGCGAGCGGCCACCACCGACCCGTCCCGAACGACGGGGCGGGGGTCGGCCCGGCCGACCGACAGGATTGACGTCGTGCCGAACGGGATGATGGGCGTGCCGTAGCCACCACCGACCGCGCCTATGTTGCTGATCGTGAAGGTCGCGCCTCGCAGCTCTGCGGCCGTGGCAGTGCGTTCCCGAGCGGCGGCAGCGAGTCGGTTCACCTCGTCGGCGAGATCGGCGATCCCCAGACGATCGGCGCCCCGGATCACGGCCACCATCAGGCCGTCCGGGGTGTCGACGGCAAACCCGACGTCGTAGTGCCGCCGCAGCAGCAAGTGATCGTCGTCGAAGGCGGCGTTGAACTCCTCGAAGTTCGCCAGCAGCGGCGTCACCGCCCTGATGAGCAGCGCTTCGAGAGGCACCGATCGGCGCAACGTGTCGGCCAGACCCGCCCGAGCGAGCAGCACGGGCTCCGCATCCGCCTCGCCGTAGGTGGTCACGTGGGGGATCTCGTGCCACGACCGGGTCAAGTTGCGGGCGATCGCCGCCCGCGTCGGTGACAGGGGTACCCGATCCACCGATCCGGAGGACCCCGCGGCAGCCTCCACGTCGCCCCTGGTGATCCTGCCCCCCGGCCCACTCCCCCGGACCGAGGTGAGATCGACTCCGAGCTCGGTCGCCAGCCGCCGCACGGCCGGGAGAGCGCTGACCCCCGGTGCGGCATCGGGACCGTCCAGCGTGCCGACGACGGGTGCCGGAGCCGACGGTGCCGCCGGCTCCTCGGCGAACCCGTCGGCGATCGGGCCCCACACCTCACCCGGGTCGCCGATCACCACGAGCAGGGAACCGATCTCGACCACGTCGCCTTCGGCGGCGCCGTGGTGGAGCACCACACCGGCCCGCGGCGCCGGAATCTCCATCACCGCCTTGTCGGTCTCGATCTCCACAAGCGGCGCGTCCACATCGACGGGATCCCCGACCGCCACCAGCCACCGCAGCACGGTGGCCTCAGCCAGGCCCTCGCCGACATCCGGAAGAAGGAACTCCAACGCCACGGTCAGGCCTCCAGGGTTCTTTCGACTGCGGCCACGATCCGGGCCACGTCCGGGATGTAGTACTCCTCCGACCGCTTGAGGGGGACGACCACGTCCCAGCCGGTCACCCGCTCGATGGGAGCGAGCAGCGAGTACAGCGCCCGCTCCTGGAGGAGGGCGGCGATCTCGGAAGCCATCCCGGCGGTGCGATGGGATTCGGTGACGATCACCGCCCTTCCGGTCTTGCGAACGGATGCCACGAGGGTGTCGGCGTCGAGCGGACTGATGGTGCGGAGGTCGACGATCTCGACGGTCCGGCCTCGCCCGGCGAGCTCATCCGCCGCTCGTCGCAGATCCGCCACGACGGCCCCGTAGCCGATCAACGTCGCATCCGAACCCTCTCGCACGACTGCTGCGGTGCCGATCGGAATCCGGTAGTCGCCGTCGGGGACCTCCTCCTTGATCGCCCTGTAGACGCGGATCGGTTCGAGGAACACCACCGGATCGGGGTCCTCCACGGCGGACAGCAGCAGGCCCTTGGCATCGCGAGGTCCCGACGGCACCACCACCTTGATCCCCGGCGTGTGGGCGAAGAGGGCCTCGGTCGACTCACTGTGGTGCTCTGCGGCACCGATCCCTCCCCCAAAAGGAACACGAATCACCATCGGTGCGGTGAAGCGGTGACGAGAGCGGTTGCGAATCCTTCCGACGTGGCTCACGATCTGGTCGAAAGCCGGATAGGCGAACCCGAGGAACTGGATCTCGGCGACCGGCCGCAACCCGCCCACGGCCATGCCGAAGGCCGCTCCCACGATCCCGGATTCCGCCACCGGGGTGTCGACGACCCGCGCCGGCCCAAAACGATCGATGAGCCCGTCGGTGACCCGGAATACCCCTCCGGTGACCCCCACGTCTTCTCCGAGCAATACCACGCGCTCGTCGGCATCCATCGCCACCCGCAACGCGTCGTTGATCGCCTGCGCCATGGTGAGCGTCGCCATCACTCCCCCAGGTCCCTGCGGAGTTCCTCCGCCTGCCGCCGCAGCACCGAGGTCGGCTCCGCATACATCCCCGTGAAGATGTCGTCGGGCTCGAAAGCGGCGATGGTCTCCGCTTCGGCCACGGCCTGCTCGACGGCTGTGGTACTCGCGGCGTTGAGCGCTTCCTCCCACCCGGGGTCCCAGGCTCCGAGGCCCTCGAGATAGCGGCGCACCCGATCGATGGGGTCGCGCCGCCGCCATTGCTCGACCTCCTCGGCCGACCGATACCTGAGGTGATCGTCGGTCGTCGTGTGGGGCCCCGTTCGATACGTGAGCGCCTCGATGAGGCTCGGACCGCCACCCGAGCGAGCCCGTTCGGCCGCCTCCGTGGTCACCGCGTACACGGCGAGCACATCGTTCCCGTCGACGAGCACACCCGGCATCCCGTAACCGTCGGCCTTCTGGGCGATTGTTTCGGCGGCCGTCTGGCGGGTCCTCGCCATGGAGATGGCGTACTGGTTGTTCTGGCACACGAAGATGGTGGGGGTCCGGAACACGCCGGCGAAGTTCATCGCCTCATGGAAGTCGCCCTCGCTGGTGGCGCCGTCCCCGAAGAGCGTCAGCGAAACCCGCGCCTCCCCGCGCAGGTCGGCCGCCCAACCGAGCCCGACGGCGTGGATCATGTGGGCGCCGACCGTGATCGACGGCGGCAACACCGGGACGCCCTCCGGGGGATGGCCGCCTCGCTCGTCCCCCATGCGGCCCAGGAAGAGGTTGCGCCACCCGTAGCCGTGCAGCCACATCGCCCCGGCATCGCGATAGGTCGCCACGAGCCAGTCCTCCGCTCGCAGGGCGGCCACGGAGCCGATCTGGGTCGCCTCTTGCCCCTCGAGCGGGGCATAGGTGGCCAAGCGGCCCTGCCGCTGCATCGCGGAGGCCTTGCGGTCGTAGGCGCGCGCTTCGACCATCGCCGCGTAGAGGCGACGCACCTCATCGAGACCGAGGGGCGGGTCCCCCTCCAGCCGTCCCCGCTCGTCGAGCAACCGGAATGGCTCCATGGCGACGGGGAGATTACTCGTCGCCGACGTCCACCGGAGCATCGTCCGCTCATGTCGGGAACGCAACGGATCATCGTGGTGGTGACGCTTCTGGTCATGGGAGCGACGGCACCGGCGCGATCGGCCCCGCACTCGATCGGGTGGTCGAGACCGTCCCGATTGTGAGGATCGAGTGCGCTGGATCACCCTCGGCGCGGAGCGGTGGGGGCGGGAGGAGGGATCGGTCTACGGAGCATTGGTCACGCCCGTTGCCGGCGGGATGCCGATCTTCGGGTCGTCCCCGACCCGGCCGAGGTCGGGGCCGCGACCTCCTTCACCCGTGTCGCGTTCGGGGGGGAATCGGGCGGCGACTGCCGGCGGCTCACGTTGCGGCCGGGTCGAGGACCTCGTCCAGCTCCTCCGGGGTCACCAGCACCGCCCGGGCCTTCGAACCCTCCGATGGCCCCACGATCCCACGCCGCTCCATGATGTCCATCACCCGCCCCGCCCTGGCGAATCCGATGCGCAGCTTCCGCTGCAGCATCGATGTGGAGCCGAGCTGGGACCTCACGACCAACTCGATGGCCTGCCGCACGATCTCGGGATCCTCGCCCTCGAACTCGACATCGGCTTCGGCCGCCTCGCGCTCCGTCTCGACGCCGATGTCTTCCACGTACCGGACGGATCGTTGGTTCCGGACCCACTCGACGACCTCGCGGACTTCCTCCTCGCTCACCCAGGCGCCCTGGACTCTCTCCGGCTTCGGGTCCCGGGCGGTCACCACGATCATGTCGCCGAGCCCGACGAGCTTCTCAGCGCCGCCCATGTCGATGATGACCCGGCTGTCGGCCTGAGAGGCCACCGAGAACGCGAGTCGGGACGGGACGTTCGCCTTGATCACCCCGGTGATCACATCGACCGATGGTCGCTGGGTGGCGATGACCAGGTGAATGCCGACCGCCCGTGCCATCTGAGCGATCCGGACCACCGCCTCCTCGACGGCGCGCCCCGCCACCATCATGAGATCGTTGAGCTCGTCGACGACCACCACCAGGAACGGGAATCGGTCGAATCGGTCGCCGTCGAGGGCCCCGGCGTCCCATCGCTCGTGGTAGCCGTCGATGTCCCGAACGCCTGCGTCCGCCAGGAGGTCGTAGCGGCGATCCATCTCGCGCACCGCCCATTGCAGGGCGTTGGCGGCCTTCTTGGGATTGGTGATCACCCGTGTGAGGAGGTGGGGAACCCCGTTGTACTGTCCGAGCTCCACCCGCTTGGGATCCACCAGGATCATTCGCAATTCCTCCGGCGTGGTCCGGACCAGAGCCGACGTGACGATGGCGTTGATGCACGAGGACTTGCCGGCTCCGGTGGCGCCGGCGATCAGCACGTGCGGCAGTTCGCCCAGGTGCAGCATCACAGGGCTCCCCGAGATGTCCATGCCCAATCCGACCTGGAGGGGATGGTCTTCGGCCTTGGCCTCCGGGCTGCGCAGGATGTCGCCGAGGGTGACGAGCTGGCGCCTGCGGTTGGGCACCTCGACCCCGATGGCGCTCCGTCCGGGGATGGGAGCCAGGATCCGAACGTCCGGAGTCGCCAACGCGTAGGCGATGTCGTGGGAGAGCCCCGTCACCCGTGCCACCTTGACGCCGGGGGCCAGTTCGATCTCGAACCGGGTCACGGTGGGTCCGGGGACGATTCGGGTGAGCCGGGCGTCGACGCCGTGCTGGATGAGGGTCTCTTCCAGTTCCCGGGCCGTCTGATCGAGGGTGCGGCGGCTGTGATCCCCGGCGCCCCCGAGACCGAGCAGCTCCAAGGGCGGCTTCTCGTACCCCGAGCCGGAGGAAGCCGACACGGGGGCCGGGGGGCGGCGGGGTGCGGGAGCCTTCTTGGGTCTCGGCTCCGATTTCGGCTCCGGGGCGGATGTCGCGGCCGGGCCCGGCGGTCGGCGACGCACCGGCTCCACGACCGGGGGCAGGGCCACTCGGACCTTCACCGTGCGCCGGTCCCTGCGGCGCTGCAGCCGGGCCCGCATCTCCCGCAATCCGGCGCCGATCGTGGTGACGATGTCGCGCACCGTCGTGCGGGTCAGCACCAACACCCCGAGGGCGGTCAGCGCCACCAGCACCACAAAGGCTCCCCAAAAACCGATCACCCGGCGCAGGGGAAAGGAGATGAGCGACCCGATCGCCCCGCCCCGCTCCTTGACGAGATCGATCGACCCGGCCAGCGACACGGTGCCGGTCATGAGGTGGAACAAGGCCAGCGAGGAGAGGAACGTGATCAGGAACCCGCCGGCAACGCGGCCGTAGTCGTTGCGGGGTCGCGACACCACCAGGGCCACCCCGAGCAGCACGAGGGCGCCGGCGACGACGTAGCCCCAGACCCCGAAGAGGAGCCTGATACCCGATTCCACGGCCGAGCCGACCGGACCGGCCAGGTCGAAATAGGCGAGCCCGACGATCACCCCGGACACGATGAGCGCGGTGCCCCAGAGGTCGTCGGCATGCCGGCCGAATCCGGACCGGATGCGGGCTCGGAGGATTGCCAGCGCCGGCTCCGAGCGTTTCTTGCTGGTGGAATGCGGTGCCCGACCCCGCCCTCTGCCCCGGGTGCGGGCGGGCTTTCGCTTTGCCATCCGGTTCGTCACATTACCCGTACCGCACCGCACCACCAACGATCCGACCAATCGTCGTGGCGGTGAGAGGGGCTCACGTCTCGATGAGGATCGGCAGCACGACGGTGCGCCGAGCGGTTTCGCTCCGGACGACCCTGCGCACCGCCGTCACGATGCGACGCCGCAGGTGATCGGGTTCGGCCGGCCACTCGGCGATCGCTCGCATTTCGGCACGCACCGCATCCCGGGCGACCTCGAAGACCGCACTCGGGTCGTCCATGAAGCCGTGGCTCTCCAGGTCCGGCCCCCGCAAGATGTCACCGGAGTCTCGATCGAACGCGATCGTGACCACGATCACCCCGTCCTCGGAGAGGTGCCGCCGATCGCGAATGACGCCCTGGGCGGTCTCACCCACTTCGAGCCCGTCGACGAACACGAACCCTCCGGGGACCGCGCCCCGCTCGACCCGCAGGTCTCCGTCATCGAGCACGACGGCATCGCCGTCCTCACAGACGACCACGTCCGGCACCCCCATCTGCTCGGCGAGGTCGGCGTGTGCCAGGAGGTGTCGATACTCCCCATGCACCGGAACGAAGCCGTGCGGGCGCACGACGTTGATGAAGGTCTTGAGTTCCTCGGCCGCACCGTGTCCCGACACGTGGACGGAGGCGTTGTCGCCGTGGTAGACCCGAGCCCCATGCCGCAGGAGGCCGTTGATCACCCGCGAGACGCGGGTCTCATTGCCGGGAATGGGCCGGGCCGAGATCAGCACCGTATCCCCCTCCTCGATCGTGACCCAGCGGTGATTCCCGCCGGCCATCAGCGAGAGCGCCGCCAGCGGTTCACCCTGGGCACCGGTGCAGAGCACCGCCGTTCGCTCCGGGGCCAACTCCATCAGCTCCTCCATCGGCAGCACCGAATCCGCCGGGATGCGAAGCACACCGAGTCGCTCGGCGATCTGGGTGTTGCGCTGCATCGACCGGCCCAGGAAGGCCACGTAGCGGCCGTCTGCAACCGCCGCATCGAGGATCTGCTGCACCCGATGCAGGTGACTGGCGAAACAGGCGGCGATGACCCGGCCCCGGGCACCGACGACGATGTCGAACAATGTGCGGGCGAGACTGGTCTCGCTTTCGACGAAGCCGGGGACCTCGGCATTGGTGCTGTCGGCGAGCAGCAGCCTGACCCCCTCCCGACCCAGCTCTGCAAAGGCGGGGAGATCGGTGGGGATCCCGTCGACCGGAGTCGGATCCAGCTTGAAATCCCCGCTGTGGACCACCAAGCCCTCGGGGGTGTCGAACGCCACCCCGGCTCCCTGTGGAATGCTGTGCGATACGGGTATGAAAAGGAACCGAAAGCCTCCGTGCCGTACCCAGACGCCGGGTTCGGTGGGACGAAGATCGGGATCGACCCCGGCTTCCTCGATACGCGACCTGGCCAGGTTCACCGACAGCGGGGTCCCGAACACCGGAACGTTCACCTCGCCCAGGAAGTAGGGCAGCGCCCCGACGTGGTCCTCATGACCGTGGGTGAGGATGACGCAGTCGACGTCGTCGACCCGCTCCAGAACGGACGTGAAATCGGGCAGCACCAGGTCGACCCCGAGCATGTCCTCTTCGGGGAACATCAGACCGCAGTCGATGAGGGCGAGCCTTCCGTCGACCTCGATGGTCGCGCAATTGCGACCGATCTCGCCCAGCCCCCCCAAGAAGGCCACACGGACGCTCATGCCTGCTGGGCGATGCCCAGGGCCTCCTTGACGGCCTGCACCGTTTCGGCGGCGGCCGGAACGAGAGGCAGACGGGGATCGCCGACCGGCTCCCACAGCGCATTCAGCGCGGCTTTGACCGGCATGGGATTCGGCTCCAGGAACAACGCCTTGCACAGCGGAGCCAACGCGAGGTGGAGCTCCCGGGCCCTCGCCCAATCACCGGAGAGAGCTGTGGCCACCATCTCGGCGACCTTGGCGCCGGCGAGGTGTGAGGCGACCGAGACGATCCCCACACCTCCGACCGCCATGATCGGGAGCGTCAAGATGTCGTCGCCCGAGTAGATGGCGAAGTCATCCGGCGCGGCAACCCGAGTGGCGGTGGTGAACCCGAGATCGCCCACGGCATCCTTCACGGCGGCAATCCGGGGATGCTCCGCGAGGCGAGCGAGGGTGTCGATCTCGATGCGTCTCCCGGTCCGCGACGGGATGTTGTAGAGGAGCACCGGGAGCTCGGTGGCGTCGGCGATCGCGGTGAAGTGGGCGATCAGGCCCTCTTGGGAAGGGCGGGAGTAGTAGGGGGTCACCGCCATGACCGCATTGCAGCCCACCTCGGCGGCCCGCTTGGTGAGCTCGACCGACTCGGCCGTGTCGTAGGTACCGGTACCGGCAACGACCACCGCCTCGTCACCGACGGCCTCGACGACAGCACGAGAGAGCGCCACCTTCTCATCGGCGGAGAGGGTGGGGGACTCGCCGGTCGTCCCCGAGACCACCAGACCATCGGAACCGTGATCGACGAGATAGCGGGCCAGATCCCACACTCGGCCGTGATCGACACCACCCGAGGCCTCAAAGGGTGTGATCATCGCCGTCAGCACGTGCCCGAAGGGTGCGGTCATGGGCTCCTCCCCGGTGTGGAGTCACGACGGACGGTAGCAGCGGCCGGGAGGGCTAACCTACGGAATCCTCACGGTCCCCGCGACGTTTCACCGAGTGATGGCATACACCAAAGACATCGACCAACAGGCCTTCGGACAGGAAGTCCTCCAGCGCAGCCATGAAGTTCCCGTCGTCGTGGACTTCTGGGCGGAGTGGTGCGGCCCGTGCAAGGTGCTCGGCCCCGCCCTCGAGAAGGTCGCCGAGTCCTACGGCGGGACCTTCGAGCTGGTGAAGGTCGACGTCGACGCCAACCAGGCGCTCGCGGCCCAGTTCGGAATCCAGAGCATCCCGACGGTGATCGCGTTCCGGGACGGCGAGCCCGTCTCTCGATTCATGGGGGCGATCCCGGAGTCGTCCATCCGGCAATTCGTCGAGCAGGTCCTGCCCTCGGAAGCCGACAAGGCCGTCGATCGCGCCCGCGACCTCGTCCTCCAGGGTGATGAGGCCGGAGCCGAGGAGCTGTTCCGCGAGATCCTCGAGGAGTCTCCCGATCACGCCGACGCCGGAACCGGGTTGGCGTCCCTGCTCATCGCCAAGGGGGAGAACGAAGAGGCCCTCATCGTCCTCGGACGCCTCGCCCGATCGGCCGAGGTAGAGCGTCTCGAAGCCGCCGCCCGGGTCTCATCCGGCACCAACGGTGATCTCGAGGCTCTGCGCATCAAGGTCGAAGCCGATCCGGACGACACCGAGGCGAGGCTGGAGCTGGGTCGCGCTCTGGCGGCTCGGGCCGAGTACGAACCGGCCCTCGACCACCTCCTCGCCGTGGTCCGCGCCGGCGACGAGCGCCGCGAGGCCGCTCGCCGCGCCATCGTCGACGTGTTTGGTGTGCTGGGGAACGAGCACCCGCTCACCACCTCGTACCGCAAAGCGCTCGCCAACGCCCTCTACTAGAGCCCGAGCAAGCTCTCGAGACCCACCGTCACCGGTTCCGTCAGCGCGCTCACCCCGCGGATACCGAGCAAGACACCCGGCATGAACGCCACCCGATCGGTGGTGTCGTGACGGATCGTCAGCGTCTCGCCGGCCGAACCCAGCAAGACCTCCTGGTGGGCCACCAGGCCAGGAAGCCGCACGGAGTGGACTCGCAAGCCGTCGGCGTTGGCCCCCCGGGCGCCTCGCACCAGCTCGGCGGACTCGGTCGATCGCTCTTGACGGCCCCCGGATTCGTTCATGCGGGCCGCGGTTGCCAGAGCGGTGCCGGAGGGCGCATCCGCCTTGCGATCGTGGTGGAGCTCGACGATCTCGGAGGCGTCGAAGTGGGGAGCCGCCAACTCGGAGAACCGCATCATCAACACTGCTCCGACCGAGAAGTTGGGAACGACCAGGCAGTTCGGCGGCCCCTTCCCCCACTGTTCCCGCAGCGCCGCCACCCGGCCCTCGTCGAATCCCGACGTGCCGACGACGGCATGGAGGTCGAGGTCACGCCACCGGTCCAGGTTCTGCATCACGACGTCGGGAGTGGTGAACTCCACGACCACATCGGCGCCGGCCAGAGAGTCCGGTGTCTCGGTGATCTCGACCTCGCCGACCCGAGTGCCCGTTCCGACCGGATCGTAGGCGGCGACGAGCTGCAGATCCTCGGCCGAGGCAACCGTCTCGGCAACGAGCCCGCCCATCCGCCCGGCCGCCCCTGAAATGGCAACCCGGATCATGCGATGTGCACCTCCAGATCCTCGGCGGCGAAGGGCCCGACCGCCCCGAGGACGAGGGGTCCGTCGTACACGGCTCGGGCCACCTCGTGGACCTCTTCAAGCGTAA